>NZ_JBBEYB010000014.1:0-85696 GCF_037482285.1 Aquabacterium sp. G14 | reverse complement strand
GGAAGGTCTGCACAAATGAGTGCTGACCATGGTTGGGTGTGCTGACATGACCAGAAAGGCGGCTGGGCGTACCTTTGGCAGGTGTTTTGGGCGCGTTTCGCACCCATTTCCCATGCAGCAGACGCACTCATGCCTGGCTCCCCGGCAAACGCTTGCGGACCATCCACAGGTTGGCCAGCGCAAACAGCGTGTGCAACTGCGCCGTGTTCTTGGCCAAGCCGCGATAGCGCACCTTCACATGGCCGAACTGGCGCTTGATGACACGGAACGGATGCTCCACCTTGGCGCGGATGCTGGCCTTGATGCGTTCGACCTGATCGGTCAGCGCATCTACCGGATCGGTTTTGTCCAGCAACTTGCGCTTGCCTGGTCGCATGGCCACATGCCACTTCACATCTACTTTGGCGTCAGGTCGCTTGTGGGCACCCTGGTAGCCCGCATCGGCGAAGACATCCGTTTCTTGTCCGTGCAGCAAGCTGTTGGCTTCGACCACGTCGTTGACGTTGCCCGAGGTTCCACGCACGGTGTGCACCAGGCCCGAGTCGGCGTCCACCCCAATGTGCGCCTTCATGCCGAAGAACCACTGCTGGCCCTTCTTGCTTTGGTGCATCTCCGGGTCACGCTCACCGCTGGCGTTCTTGGTCGAGCTCGGTGCTGAGATCAGCGTGGCATCGACCACCGTGCCGCTGCGCAGCATCAGACCCTTGGCCCCCAGCAGCAGGTTGACCGTGGCCAGGATGCGCTCGGCCAGCTTGTTCTTCTCCAGCACATGACGGAAGCGCAAGATGGTGCTCTCGTCAGGCAGTCGGTCGTCCCAGCCGCCCAGGCCGGCGAAGTCGCGGAACAGGGGCATGTCGTGCAGCGCTTCTTCCATGGCCGGGTCGCTCAGCGTGAACCACTGCTGCATGAAGTGGATGCGCAGCAGCGACTCCACCGGGAACGGCGGGCGGCCGCGTTTGCCCTCGGGCATGAATGGCGCGATCTGCGCCACCAGGTCGGACCACGGCACCACCCGGTCCATCTCGTCGAGGAACTCCCGACGGCGCGTGCGCTTCGTCGAGGTTCCCAATCCAAGGCTGCTCTGCTTCATGGGCTCAATCGTCTCAGGCAATCACGCTGGCGCCAAGCACATGTCCAGGCGGTTTATGCAGACCATCCCTAAGGAACAATTCTGGCCACGATGGGAATTTTCCTTAATATCAGAACAGATAGATGAGAAACGGCAAACACCAAAATGACTGTCAGTGGAACCGTAAAAATTTCACCCAAATCCAAATCCAAAATATCAACACCCAATCTCCCCTCCGCAAGCAAATAGAGATACATGGCGTGAATCAGGTAAACACCAAAACTCGTCGATGATAGTGAACTCACAGCAGCCAACACTGCCGGATGGCGAAAAAAATCAAACCGCGTCACCGCATATTTAATGACAACAAAAGCAGAACAGGAAGCAAGAATAACGTTTGGCGTCAAGTAACCATAAAAATATCCCACAAACTTCCCATCATTCTTGACAGTCAGAAAGTAAGTGACAATGGCTGCGAAAAAGGTGCTGGTCACAAAAAGGACAACCGCTCCCCTCATCACTCCAACCGACACAAGGCGACGGGAAAACAAATACCCGACGACCAAATATCCGGACATACCGGACACCCCCCGCAAGTCAATGCGACTACTTAGCCCAGTAAGCCACTCAGACAGTGGAATCAAGGCCGCGGCGAGGAACCATAAAGCAACGTAGTACTTCAAATACGATTCTGGCGCATGGCAAACAATCACCCTCAAAATCGGCACAAACAAATATAAACCGATGATTGCATACAAAAACCATAAATGGTAATAGACCGGGGTCAGCACCATACTATATAGTGAGTAAAAAGATAGTTGCGCAGACGCCTCAAAAAACACACGCCAAAACAAGTAAATGAAGGACCACACAACCAGCGGCAAGAACACCTTCTCAAACCGCTTCTTTACGAATACTCTTACGCCTTCGTCCTTACCCAATAGCAACGCCCCGGAAACCATAAAAAACAGTGGCACACTTATTCTTGCCAGTGAATCATACAAATTCCCAGCCCACCAGTCCACATCATTTAACTTTCCGTATTTATCAAGCAATGGTGCCGCGGAGTGCAGAAGCACCACGCAGAATGTGGCAAACACCCGCACATAATCCAACCAAATGGAATTAATTCTTGCAACCATATGCAAACAGAAAAACATCAGTCATCACACACCCCGCTCACTGGAAAATTGACACAATTCTCAATAACGTCACTTCAAAACAGATCGAAGCAATCTAACTAAAGAAGTCAATTTGGCCCTCTCTTCAAAGCCACCTTCCGCTTCAACTTTGTCAAGCGCCCACCAGATTCGGGACGGCATCTTCAACCATCTCGCATAACGAATTCCAATATTCGCAACATCAGCCCTCAATTTCGAATCATTGGCCAAGTAGAGTCTTAACCAAATGTCAGGCCACTCGATATCAACTCTATTGTTGAAGTATCGCAACTCAAGATCTTTCTCGCCCCGCAATGTCTCATACACCATGGCTGCTGCTTTCAGGGCATATGCACGCTGCTTCGTAAAACCAAAATTTACAGAAATTCCGCCTGGCGACGGTTCATAGTCAAGAAGAACCTCTTCAACTTTCACGAATGAACCTTCCGCCGCGAGGTGAATCTGAAACGCGTAATCGTTCGCGGCTTTGAAGCTTGAAGGAATATTGATGCACCTGCGCGCATACTCCCGACGTACGGCCAAGTTCATCCCAACAGCCAGAGGCCAGCACTGCCTCAAATACCGGTTAAGCACGTCATCAACGACATGAACGCTGCCATCAAGGGGGCGTCCCGTCTCTGGGGAAATGATGGTGTCCTGATTGGTTGGTGATGCTGTCACGCCATAAGCAGCGACACATTGTGGATGTGCAACCAGCGCATCATGAAGCCGACGTAGGCGTTCTGGGCGAGACACGTCACCTGTGTCGTTGAACACAATGATGTCGCCACTGGCTGCAAAGACCCCTTCTCGCCTCGCTACCGCCGCGCCAGCGTTTGTCTGCCTGATCACTTTGACGGGCAGGCCGTAGGCTGCTGCAACTTCATGTGAACCGTCCGTTGAGCCATCGTCCACCACGATGATCTCGCCTGGCGACATCGTCTGCGCGAGCAAGGCGTCAATCGTCTTGGCAAGCTCATGTGCCCCGTTATAACAAGGCATCACAACAGAGATTGTTTGCGCGTTGGTGCTCATTGTTGCGCTCAGGTCACCTGGCTTGCATCACTTTAATTAGCGCTTGTGTGGACTGCCTGTAGAGATTGTTTGCAAACCGCACATAGCCAATGAAATGAGCGAATCTGACGTCTTTCAGCGTTCCTTTAGGCGTTCGATAGTCAGGAAATGGCAATACTTTTGCACCGTTCGAATTTGCCACTAGGTAGTTGCTGGTAATTTGTTCTGTACCCCACTCATTCCATCTGGATTGACTGATTTCTCGCATTTTCTTTAAAAAATCAATCATTTTATTCCTCATATGCTCATCCACAGGAAAACCTGTGAAACCAGCACACCCTCGAACATACAAGCTCATACCCAATCCAGCCTTGTTCATGCGCTTCTCCGCAAAGGCCTGTATATGCTTGTCGCTCCAATTCTTCGACAACTCCGCCGCCTCGCCCAATGTCAACAATGGTTGATTTGGGTCTTCACCGATCACAAATCCAGTGTTGGTGCTTACTGAGTTCACCACCTCAGCAATTCCCCCGATGGTGACGGTATCGGCATCAAGCTGAACGGTGTATACGGTTTTGGCATACTCTGTGATAGCGGACAAACGCTCCCAACAGCCGCCGACAGGAATTTCTGGCATCCTGAATTCAGCTGCATCCCTCAATTCCACGTGGGGCACATGCTGTTTGAAGATCTGTCGCTCCGTGTCACCAATCGTCGGATCGCAAACAATCACAATCCGTTGTGGATTTGCCTGCTTGGCGAACGACTTGATGGCAACCAGGTATGGCAAAACATCTCTCTGGTGAACCATCGACAGGACAATAAACGGCAGTTTCCCAGGCACCAAAGGCGGCGTGTTCAACACCCCCTTCACAACCTGTTCGTACATCCATTTCTGATATTTCGTGTTGAGCTTGTTTTTCAGCTCATTGAAAGTGACCACTTCAGTTACCCCTGTCTTGCTCGTAATGCACAACACCGCCTTGGCGGGAGCGAATTCTTCCGCTTACCTCATTTCCAACCAGAATGGCACTGGACTCAGGAAAGCGCACATCAATGCCGTAGGTGTTCGAAATCCGATTCCTCGCAATCAGAATTTGATTTGCTTTATTGATGTACACACCAAAATCGTTGCAGTGCTCAATTTTGTTATCAATCAAGACACCATCTGAGAATTCAGTGATGCATTTGCCATCTCGGCAAAATGCCGCACCTGTGCCGCCGCCACCGAATGACACCCCCACCCTTGCGCCTTCTTGCGAGATGTTGTTCTCGGTGCAAGCAATGTGATTGTTCTCAATCACGCCCGCATGCCCCCCACCCTTCATGAACACGCCGTAGGAGATGCCATTGCTTCCCCACTTGATAAAGTGTCCGATGTAGTTATGGGTTACGCGCCAGCGGTTCGCCCCAACGATGTCAATCGGTGTCACGGGTGTTTGAGTGCGGCGTGGACTGCTGTTGCGAAGGGTGTTGTATTCGATCAGGCCGTCGTCTGGCCATTGGCGGGGTGGATGTCCGTTCACTTTCACATGGGCATTGAAGTTTTCCAGGCGGTTGTTTCGTATAACCGTGCCTGTCGCCGCGCCGGATACATGAAAGGCGTGCTCACAATAGTCATGTACGCTGCATGTTCCTTTGATGACAAGGTCTTCAAAGATCCAGTACGGTTGGGTGATGTGAAACCCTTCAATCGCGCCTGACTCAATGACGGCTGCTCCCGGTCGAATGCCGCGAACCGTGATGGGTTGCAAGGGGGTGCCGCCAACGGGGGTACCCATGTTGCGTTTCATCACGTACACACCTTGGTTCAACTCGATCACGTCGCCCGGCTGTACGTTGGCAATCGCATGGTTCAGTTCGTCAAAGGTGCTGACGCTAATGATCCTTGTGCTCCTGGCCATGACGCTGCCGGCCTTGGCACTTTGTGCGAGGGAGAGCGGCCTGCCATCAGCATCAAAGCGCTGCGCCGGCAAACGAATGGAGCGAGGGCCAACGTTCGGGTCCGGTGTCACACCGTGCACAGGACGCTCAATCATTGGGCGCACAACCTTGAAAACAGGCTTGCTGATCCATTCGAGCTTGGGGTGTCCCTGCAACCTGCGCTCCGCGTAGCGCATCAGCTCACCAGGGCTGCGATCCAGCTTTACATAAGCAACCACACCGACCACCAGGGTCATGCTTGTCAGCAAAACCGCAGTCACAAAAAGCCATCGCCGCTTTGCCTGCTGCGCGGTGTGCCGTACGCGGGGTGTGCCTGAGTTGGGCTTGGGCATTCTCATCGCTCACATCACGGTTTGGTACGTGCGCACGGTGGCATCACAGCACTTGCTCGAATCAAACTGCGTTCTCACGGTTTGACGAGCGCTGTTACGCATTGATGCGCCACGTGCATCCCCCGTGTGTGCCAAATCAATCGCCTGGCGCATGACGTCGGCCAGTGAGTCAGCATCCCTTGGCTTGAAGAGCAATCCGTTTTGGTTGTTCGTAACAACCTCGGTGGCAGCACCGAATGCGGGCGCAATGAAGATGCACCCGGCATCCATCGCTTCCAGCATCACAAGGCCCAGAGGCTCTGGCTCTGTTGATGCCGAGATGACCACATCCATCTGAGGCAGACACCTGGCCACATCGCTCACTTTCCCCAGAAAGTGAACCCTGTCTGTGACGCCCAACTGTTGCGCCTGCCTGATCAAGCTGTCGGCATACTCTTGGTCACCTCGCTCTGGGGTGCCTCCAACGAGCAGAAATGCCACGGGTTGGCCGGTTGCCCCCAGCCTCTTCACGGCGTCAATGAACAGGTCCTGCCCCTTCCAGGAGACGAGCATACCGATCATTGCCACCAAAACGGTTTCAGGGGGCAGACGCAGACTTTGCCTGATGTCAGTTGTCGGAGCAGGTGTGTTCGCGTCGAGCGTGGTCAACTCGACAGCATCGTAGATTTGCCGGATCTTGAACGCTGGGACGCCCAATCTCAGCAAGTCACCAGCCAACCATCTGGAAACAGGAACGAACACCGAAGCCCCGTTCAACATCCATGAATGCGGCGCAATGTGCGTCAGCGATCCGCGTACGTGCTGAACATACGGAATGCGCAAGAGCTTCGCCACCAGCATGGCCTCACGGTTGGATGCAGGCTCGTTGTTGCCGTGCATGACGTCAGGACGGATTTTGCTGGCCAGCAACGCGAGCCCGATCAGATAAGGCAAGCGATTGAACAGGTCATCGACACGTCCCAAGCCGAAAAAGAGTGCACGCTTTGCAATGCTCGGCAGGCCGCTTTTGCGAACGCGGTCCGACAGCGCCCGCGTGTTGATGCGACGGTCAGAGATGACATGAGAAGACTGCACCACAGGCCGCTGCTCGAACGGTCCCAGATCCATATTAGTGACCACATGAAACTGGGCGCGATCAGGGTTCATCCCCTCCAGCAAGGTATCGAGCGCTTTGACTGCCCCCCCAAAGCCCGATCCATTTTCAACCACCATGGCCACGGGACGAGCGTGTGGACGGTCACCCAACACACGCGTTCGAACCCGAACGTTACGCATGATCTGCCAGGTCATGCGTGAGGGACTGTGGCCCCAAGGGGTAAAGCGCGGTATCTCGTAAACGGAAGAGCCGGCGCGCGCGGCCCCCCAATGGGTAGAGACAGCATGCTCGTACCCAGCCTTTTTGACAATGGCGACATGCTGCGCGGTGTAATCGACACCTGGGCGGCCATTTGGATAGGCGAATGAACGCACGCACCCGCCGGTGAGATGCTGAAGTGTCTCTCTGACCGCACCAATTTCCTGAGTTGCCAGTTTTTCGTCGCACAAGGACAAGATTGGATGCTGATGAGTATGCGCGCCAACCTCGAAACCCATGCTGTCAAGCTGCCTGAGTTGCTCAACAGTCATGGCTTGTCGAGTCGAGCATTCCACACCGGCAGCTTGCTCAAGTTTCTTGAGCAGGTCGTCTCTGGCAGACAATTCTTGGTACTTCAAGAAGTTTTCAAGAAGCCCGTAGGTGTACCGTCGATCTTGCAACGACGCTAACGGCAGGTCATACAGGCCCAAGCCTGCCAACTGCAAACATGGAGTTCGCATGGCAGCAATGGCTTTGGCCAATCGTTCGTGCCAGGTCGGCAAACCATTGAACTGCCCCGTCGTAATGTAGAAGGTGGCATGCAACCCCCTGCGCTTGAGCAATGGCACGACACCTTCGAACCAACTGGCATAGCCATCGTCAAAGGTCAGACACGCTGCATTGGGGGGCAGCTTATTGGCCTTCAAAGCCTGCGCTGCATCGTGCAGCGGAATGATGTGAAAGCGCTCCTGAGCGTAGTCCAGCAACCGCTCGAAGTCCCGCAACTCCAAATCTGGGGGAACGTCAGGTGAACGAACCGGCACCGCGTGAAACAGGAACACTGACAAGCGATCCCGCGTCAACCACTTAAGCCCGGCATCCAGAACGGGTTCAAGCATGCCCCCCCCCCTTCACTTGCTCTGAGTTCATGTCCTCCTGAGGCTGGTCGACTACATGCCACAGTACTTGCATGAGCATGATCAGATAGTAGGGCAACTCAAAGTAGGCGGCACTCAAGGCAGCTCCGCCCACCATGTAGGCAACGATGCCAGCGGCGATGAAGTTGGCCAGATCACCCGCCCATTCCAGACGTGCCGGATCCTCGCTCACGCGCCTGAGGATACGTCGCCTGTTGTAGAACACGCTGGCCAATGCAGCCATGAACAGCAGAAACCCAACGAATCCGAGATCACCCAACACCTCGAAATAAATGCTGTGCGTCGCCGCAGCATAGCCCGTATCGGGCGTTTCCACAAAACCAAGAAGACCTTGCTTATATCGGAACTGCTCATAAATTGAAACACCCTGCCCCGCGTGAAAACCACCTCCCAAAACGGGATTCTCAAGCGCGATAGCCGAAGCTCGCTTCCAAGCTGTGATTCGCCCCATGAAAGAGCGGTCCTCACCAGCAGTCTTGATCGTATCCATGCGATCAAACCAATTGCTTGGCGCAAACTGCATGGTCAACGTAACCAACATCGCGGCAATGATGACGCCCATGATCTTACGCTTGCTCATGAGAATCAACCAAAATCCGATTGCCATCAAAGTAAGCAGCGCACCTCGTGAATGCGTGGCCAGCACAGCAAAGAATGTTAGAAAGAATACAGCCACAGCGGCCCAGCGAAGCAACCTAGCTTGGGCATAACGATAAATATAGAGAAGCAATGGCAAGGCCATCAGAAGAATCAAAGCATAGTGGTTATTATCACCAAACTTTGGAATGCCATATGCATTGTGGCCGCCACCACTGGCGATGAACTTCAATCCATCCAGTAAACCGTGAAAGCAAACTGCCCCAGCCACCAGCATAACGTAGATGTTGATGCGGTGACGATTGGTGATAAACAGCGGCATGAACATGCACAACAATATTGTTTTCACCATGTTGGTGTAAATAATCCAATTGTGCGGCAAACCAGGGTAGGCAAAGGCGGCGCTAAAAAACCCGTGAACAACGATCAACAGAAATATTAAAACAACCCCACTAGACCGATACACCATACCCTGTCGCATTGAAGGAATCAACACCAGCGCCAAGGTCAGCACCGCAAAAACCTGAACCATTGGTATGGCGGTCATGAAACCATACAAATAGCTATTGATGGCAACCAACCCAGCCCAAGTCCACAGAAGAAATGCAACGAACGCATTCGACAATGCCAAAGGCAGAATACTCAGAAAGAACAGGAAAACGACCAGATCGCGCATTTCAAAACTTGCCCTTCACTGGTTTTGACTTAAGCGAAAGCGATTTTTTAAAATCAAACAATCGCATGACAACACGTTTCTCTATTTTTTTGCCGGTCAAGCGTTTGGCCTGCAACAGCAGCAGGTAAACACTCAGCAACATCAGCAGCATCAGCGAGCCTTCAATCACGTCAACTTCCTCGCTTGTTTGAGCTGTTGTTCATGCAAAATGGACTGAAACAGACTGATCTGCCCCTGCGTGGTGCCTGCCCATGAGAAGTTCTCTGCATGGCGGCGGGTTTCTTCGCGATCCGGCAAGCCGTTTGCCAGGGCTCGCCAGGCACTCACCAACGCTGCCGCAGACCTATCTTCCAGTAGCCGTCCGGCAGTCCTGCTCGTCACCACTTCAGGTGTGCCCCAGATCCTCGTCGCCAGCACAGGCGTTCCGCAGGCCATCGATTCGAGCAGCACATTGGCCCACCCTTCCCGGCTGGAACACAGCACCAGTGCATCGGCCGCGCTATACCACCAGCGCAAGTCAGCCTGAGCAACGGCACCCGCAAAGCAGACGCGGTCTGCCACCCCCAGGCGCTTTGCCTGTGCTTGCAAGTCGGCTCGGTCAGGTCCATCACCCACCACGAGCAACCGCACCTCGGGCAAACCAGGCAACGCATCAATCGCAATGTGGTGCCCTTTGCGTTCGATCAAGTGTCCAACCGAGATCAGGTAACGCGCATCAGGTACCAGGTTTAGCTTAAGTCTGGCAGCCACACGGTCTTCTGGCCGGAACAATTGCAGATCGACACCATTGCGCAGCGCATGCAGCTTGGAGCGGTCAACGCCCATGTCGGCCAACGTGTCCATCAAGGCCTGACATACGCCGATGGACGCACTCGCCGCCTGCGCCGTTTGCATGATGAGCTTGCGCGGCCACGGGTACTGCGGAATCAGGTTGAGATCGGTACCCCGTGCCGTCACCACGAACGGCTTTTTCAGCCACCGCGCCAGCAGCATGGCGGCTACGCCATCGGGGTAATAGTAGTGGGCGTCGATCAAGTCAAAGTCAAACCCTTCGGCAATGAGCCGACGCAGCGTGGGCAAGGCTCCGAGTGCCATCGTGTACGGTGCCACGTTCATGCCAATCTTGGGCGGCAACGCATAGCGCGGGTGAAAAACCTCCACGCCATTGCGCACCTCGTGGCGAGGCGTTGCCGCGTGCTGGGCATACTCACCAAACACCGGATGGCGAAAAGGAAACCACGGCACCGGCGCTACAACCTTGGCCTCCACTTGGCCTGACTGAAGCAACTCGCGCAGACGTGTTTCGACAAACACGCCAAAAATCGGCCGCACGCTGCTGGGGTACAGCGATGAAAACAACAGGATTTTCATCGCAGGATCATGGTTGCACTTCAACGCCACACGCCCTTGGTGTCAATCACCACCTTGTCCTTGATCAGCTCTCGGTCCAAGTCCATGAACTCTTCATGATCGACCAGCAGCAGCAAGATGTCGGCTTTCTGAAGTGCCGTCTTCAAGTCTGTCAAAGGGAACGGGGCTTTCGCCGGGTCCACATTCGGGTCACAGGCCAAGATCTCGCCAATCTGCGCCCCGCGCAAGTGCTGCACGATCTCCAACGAGGGCGATTCGCGCATGTCATCGATGTTGGCCTTGAAGGTCAGCCCCAAGCACGCGATCACCGGTTCTTTGAAGCGCGCGGCCTTGGCACGTACGCGTTCAATCACCCAATGCGGCTTGTCGTCATTGACCTCACGCGCCGTGCGAATGAGGCGAGCCTCCTTCGGGGCACTCGATACGATGAACCACGGGTCCACGGCAATGCAGTGTCCTCCCACACCCGGACCGGGCTGAAGGATGTTGACGCGCGGATGGCGGTTGGCCAGCGAGATGGTTTCCCACACATTGATGCCCAGCTTGTCGCAGATCACGGACAGCTCGTTGGCAAACGCAATGTTGACGTCGCGGAAGGAGTTCTCGACCAGCTTCGACAGCTCAGCGGTCTTGCTGTCCGTCTCGAGAATGGCGCCATTGCAGAAGGTCTTGTACAAGGCCTTGGCCTTGGCCACCGCCGCCTTGGTGGTGCCACCGATGATGCGGTCGTTGTCCACCAACTCGCGCAGGATGTGGCCCGGCAGCACTCGCTCAGGGCAGTGCGCTGCGTGCACCTTGCCCGCCAGCTCGGGCCGTGCTTCGCGCACGATGCGCTCGATCAACTCGGTGGTGCCCACGGGTGAAGTGGACTCCAGAATGATGAGGTTGTCCTCACGCAGATAAGGCACGATGGCCCGCGTCGCTGCCTCGACGTACGACAGGTCCGGCGCCTTCGGGTTGTCCCCCTCGACCTTGAAAGGCGTGGGCACCGCGATGATGAAGGTGTCGCCCTCTTCCGGTACCAATGAGGCACGCAGGTTGCCACTGTTGACGGCCGATCGCACCAGGATGTCCAAATCCGGCTCGATGATGTGAATGCGCCCCGAATTGATGGTGTTGACCGCTGCTTCGTTGACGTCCACACCCACCACAGTGTGCCCCTTGGTCGCCAGCATCGAAGCCGTGGGCAGGCCGATGTAGCCCAGCCCCATGACGATGATCTTTTGCAGTTCGCGTGCCATTCAAACTCTCCCTTGCATATTCGTTAGTGTGTGCACGATGCGCGCCACGGCCTTTCCATCACCGTATGGATTGTGCGCGCGTGACATGGCCTGGTAGGCATCTGAGTCGGTGAGCAGTCGCTCGCACTCACGCACAATGGCCTCCCGCGAGGTGCCCACCAGCTTGACGGTTCCGGCGGCCACTGCCTCGGGCCGCTCGGTGGTCTCTCGCATGACCAGCACTGGTTTGCCCAGCGATGGCGCCTCCTCCTGGACCCCACCGGAGTCGGTGATGATGAGGTGGCTGCGGTTCATCAGGTAAACAAAAGGCAGGTAGTCCACCGGCTCGATGAGGTGAACATTCGACAAGCCCCGTGCAGCCAGAATGTCCTGCACCGGCTGGCGCACATTGGGGTTCAGGTGCACCGGATACAGAATCTCCACCTCAGGGTGGCGCTCGGCCACATCGGCCAGGGCGTGGCAAATGTTCTGAAAGCCTTCCCCGAAGTTCTCTCGCCGATGCCCGGTCACCAGGATCAGTCGCTTGCTGGCATCGAGGAAGCGGAAGCGCTCGGCCAACTCGGTTTGCAGCGTCGCAACGGTTTTGAGCTTGTTCACCACGGCGAGCAGCGCGTCGATGACGGTGTTGCCGGTCACATGGATGCTTGCAGCGGATACGCCTTCCGCCAGCAAATTGGCCTCGGAGGCGGCGGTCGGGGCGAAGTGCAGGTCTGCCACCGCACCGGTGATCTTGCGATTCATCTCCTCCGGAAACGGCGCGTACTTGTCTCCCGTGCGCAGGCCAGCTTCAATGTGGGCAACCGGAATGCGCGCGTAGTAAGCGGCCAGGGTGGTCGCCAGCGTGGTGGTGGTGTCACCATGCACCAGCACCCAATCCGGGCGCTCGGCGGCCAACACCGGACGCAAGCCCAGCAGAATGTTGCTGGTGATGTCGTACAGGTCTTGCCCAGGCTTCATCACGTCGAGGTCGTGCTCGGGCGTGATCTCGAACAGGCGCAAGACCTGATCCAGCATTTGTCGATGTTGCGCGGTTACGCACACCACGGTCTGAAGCCCGGGGGTTGCCTGCAAGGCCTTGACCAGGGGCGCCATCTTGATGGCCTCGGGCCGCGTGCCAAATACCACCATCACTTTCATGCGTGGCTCCCGTTCAGGATGTCTTCGTAAGCTTGCCGGTAGTTGGCGACACTGTTGCGCCAGTTGCGCACAGACTCGACGAACTCTCTGCCGTTGGCCTTCATTTGCGGCCAGCGCTCCGGGTGCGTCAGCATGTCCACAATCGCTTTTGCAAGCGCGGCCTTGTCATCGGCCTTGAAGAGCCAACCGGTCTTGCCATGTTCGATGAGTTCCTTGTGCCCGCCCACGTCCGAGGCCACGAACAGATGCCCTTGTGCCATGGCTTCCAAAGGCTTGAGCGGCGTGACCAGTTCAGTCAAGCGCATGGAGTGTCGCGGATAGGCCAGGACGTCGATCAGGTCGTAGTAGCGGTTGACTTCGGCATGAGGCACACGTCCAGTGAAGACCACGTGCTGCGTCAAGCCCAGCGACTGCACCTGCGCCTTCAACGCCGCCTCCTGAGGGCCCCCACCCACCAGCAGCAGGCAAGCATCCGGACGCGACTTGATCACCTCAGGCAAAGCCGCCACCAGCAGATCCAGTCCCTCATAGGCATAGAACGAGCCGATGAACCCGACCACGGTGCGACCCTGCAGGCCCCATTTCTCCTGCAAAGCGGGATCGGGGGCTTGCGCCAGCTGGAAAGTCTCGACGTCCACGGCATTGGGAATCACCGTCACCTTGTTGGCCGAGACGCCACGCGCCACGATGTCGGCCCGCAGTCCCTCACAGATGGTGAAGACGTGGTTGGCACGGCGAATGGCAGACGTCTCCAACCCACGAGTCAGGCGATAGCGCAAGCTGCCCTCTCGGGTGGTCCCGTGATCCACCGCTGCGTCTTCCCAGAAGGCCCGGATCTCGTACACCACTGGGATCTCCAGTTTGCCGCCGACGCTCAAGGCAGGCATGGCGTTCAGCACAGGAGAGTGAGCGTGGATGATGTCGGGCTTGATGCGCTCGGCCACTTCTTCGATACGGGCCTCGAGCGCACGCATCAGTTGCCACTCACCCACCACGGGCCAGCTGGCACCCCGCCCCTGCGCAGGTTGCGTGCGGTAGAAGGTCAAGCCATCGACCGTCTCTTCGGGCATCGACGTCGCCCCCTGCTTGGGCGAAGTGACATGGAAGGTCTCCCATCCGAGCGCACGCTGCTCCCGCAACAAGGCTGCGGTACGGAAGGTGTAGCCGCTGTGCAGGGGAATGGAGTGATCGAGTACGTGAAGGATGCGCATGTCAACAGCGTTGGAACAATTGATCGTAGTGGGCCACCATGGCATCCATGCCAAAGTCTCGTTGCGCCTGAGCGCGCGCAGCCCGTCCATTGTCGCGGGCTTGCTGTGGATTGAGCATGTAATGCATCAAGGCGTGCGCCATGGCATCCACATCATCAGAAGGAACCAGCCGGCCGGTGATCTCTTCGGTCAACAGGTCGGGTGTGCCGCCCACGGCCGTCGCCACCGAGGGCAAGCCGCAGGACATGGCTTCTTGCAGTGTGCAAGACGTCCCCTCAGTCTGAGACGGCAGCACGAAACAATCGAGGGACTGCAAGACGGTGGCCACATCGGCGCGCGCACCCGGCAACCAGGCGAGGTGACTCACACCCGCGGCAGACAGGATGCGCTCGATCTCGGTCCGCAATGGCCCCTCCCCCACGATGACCAGCCGTGCGTGTTCACGTGCAGTCGGGCACAAGTCCAGCAAACGCACGAAGGCGTGCGCCAGCAAAGGCTGGTTCTTCACGGTCTGCAAACGTCCTACCGTGCCGATCAACCAATGGTGACCCGGCTCAAAGGGGCAGCCTTCGGGACGGGGCTTGCGATGTGCAGGCGGTGAAAACTGGGCGGTGTCCACGCCATTGGCGATCAAGGTGCGCCGATCAGCAGACACGTCAATGCGCTGCGCCAGATACTGGTCCAAATCCTGCGACACCGACACGTAGTGGCTCACGAAGGGTCGGTAAAGCTTGCGCAAACGCTGATACTTGACGTTCTGCCCCTTGGGGTCGCTGGCATCCCAGCCGTGCTCGGCATGGATGCGAACCGGGACGCGGGCCAACCACGCCAGCGGCACCACTTCGAGCGCGGCCAGGTTGCAGGTATGCAGAACGTGAGGGCGGTAGCGCCGGAACAGCTTGTAGATGGCCGGGTACAGCGGAATGGCATGACCTGGCGGTTTGTGCAGACAGACGCGCTCCACACCTGGGGTCTGTATGCGGTCCATAAAGTCTCCCATGTCGGTCAAAGACACGAGACAGTGCTGGTAGCGCTCAGGCGGTAGACGGTTGATCAACTGGATGACGACGTTCTCCAGCCCCCCCATGTGGAAGCTGTACACGAAGTGCATCAGTCGAATGGGCGAAGTGGTACGCATGCTCAAACCACCTTGACAGCCTGCTGGCTGCCTCGCACAAACGTCAACAACCAATACGCCCAAGCCTTGGGATGCCAGAACGAGTGCGCCAGCGCCTGCGCAAAAGCCCGTCTGGCATGCTCCGCCTGACCATGCCAGAAATGCAGGTAGCCATGCCCGAATGCGATGCCAAACAAGCGGCGCTGGAGTTCATGGTCAGACACCACCCGACCGTCCGTACCACGCGCACCGTAACGCTCCAGAGCGCGCCGCAAGATGAGGTATTCGGCATTCTCTGGCCAAGGCTGTCGGGTGATGCTGTCCGCATGGATGCGATACCACGCGACACAGTCATCCAACTGGTCGATGCGGTGCTGACGTGACAGGCGCAGCCAGAAATCGTAGTCGGACCCGGTTCGGAGGGACGCATCAAATCCCTGCGCTGCATCCATGGCAGAGCGACGAACCAGCGCGGTGATGATGTGCACCACGCTGTCCAGCAACAGATCGGCGTACAGGTCGCCCTGCAAGGCCGTTGTTCTCAGCGGCTCGGGTTGCGCTTGCCAACGCCGAGCCGCCACCTCGTACGCATCTTGCGCGGGCGGCTCGGCAAAACGTCCATCGGACGTCCCAGCCTCCCACCGCGAAAACCGCCCGAAAACGGCAGCGACGTCAGGATGGTTCTGCAGGTAGGTCACCTGGCGGAGCAATTTGCCAGGCAACCACACATCGTCAGCGTCGATGAAGGCAATGTATTGCCCCCTCGCATGCTGCAAGGCCAGATTGCGTGCGCTGGCCGGGCCCTGTTGATGCTGGTGCAGCACGCGTACGGCATCGCCATAAGTACTCAAGACACGCAGCGAGTCATCGGTGGAGCCATCGTCCACGGCAACGATTTCGATGGCCTCGTAGCCTTGCCAGAGCACGCTGTTCAAGGCCTGCGGCAGCGTGGACGAAGCGTTGAACACCGGCATGATGATCGTAACCAAGGGCTGCACCGACACGCTCTGCCTCACGCCGTCTGGTGGCTGACACGCAAGAACGCATCAAACATGATCAAAGCCCACAGCGCGTCGGAATGGTCAGACTGGCCTTTCAGATGCCCCTCGACCATGCGCTCCAGCGCCTCACGCTGGAAATAGCCGCTGTCGATCATGCGCTCGCTCAGCACCGATTCGCGCATGCGCTGTGCCAGCGGGCCGCGCAGCCAACGCGCCAGTGGCACCGAGAAACCCATCTTGGGACGGTACAAGACGTCGTGCGGCAGCAAGGGCTCGAACGCCTTCTTGAACACGTACTTGCCCTCGCCGCCCTGAATCTTCAGCGAACTGGGCAGGGTCGCCAGCCACTCGACCAATTCATGGTCCATCAGAGGCTCGCGCACCTCCAGCGAATGCGCCATGCCAGCCCGGTCCACCTTGGTGTTGATGTCGCCCACCAGCCAGGTCTTGTAGTCCAGGTACTGGATGAGTGCCAGCGGGTCATCGGTGTTGGCCTGAGCCGCATGCTGACGGAACAGCTCGACCGTTTGGTAGCCACCGAGGCTTTGCTGGAAGGAAGCGCTGAACAAGGCATCCCGCTGCTCGGCACGCAGGCGCGACATGCTGTGCTGATAGGCCTCGGCCGAGTCCATGGCCAAAGCCTGGAAGGTGGTCTTGGCGCGCAGCGGACGCGGCGCCCAGTCGGCCTTCGGGTACCAGCGCCCCAAAGGGCCGAACACCGATTGGCGCACGCCCAGTGGCAAGGTCTGGCGCGCACGCTCCTCGCCCAGGTGCATGCGGTAGCGTCGGTAGCCGCCCAGACTCTCGTCCCCACCGTCGCCCGACAGGGCCACCGTCACGTGCTTGCGCGCCATCTGGCACACCCGGTACGTGGGCAAAGCGGAGCTGTCGGCAAAGGGCTCGTCGTACAGACGTGCCAAGGTGTCGATCAGGTCGAAGTCGTCACTCTGCACGATCTCCAGGCGGTGATCGGTGTGATAGCGGTCGGCCACCATCTGCGCGAAGGCCGACTCGTTGAACTTCGGATCGTCAAAGCCGATGGCGCAGGTGCGCACCGGCAACTTCGACAAGCCCGCCATGGTGGCCACCACCGCGCTGGAGTCCACGCCACCCGACAGGAAGGCACCCAGCGGCACATCGGCGATCATGCGCAGGCGCACCGACTCACGTATGCGCTCACGCAATTCGGCCTCGGCATCGGCTAGCGAAATCGGGTTGTCCAGCGTGAAGTGGACATCCCAGTAAGGCTTGGGTGTGGGCAAGCCGGCTTGGCCACGTCGCCACGTAAGGGTGTGTGCGGGCGGTAGCTTATGAGCCTGGCGATAAATGCAGCGTGGGTCTGGCACGTAGCCCAAGGCGAAGTAGTCTTCAACCGCCTTGGGGTCGATCTGACGCTCGAACCCTGGGTGGGCGGTGATGACCTTCAACTCGGAGCCAAACACCAACGTACCGTCGGGGAGCAAAGCGTAGTGCAGGGGTTTGACACCCATGCGGTCGCGCGCCATGAACAGCGTCTGCTCGCGCTGGTCCCAGATGGCGAAGGCGAACATGCCGCGCAGGCGGTGCACGCACTCGGCCCCCCAGGCCATCCAGGCCTGCACAATGACCTCGGTATCGCTGCGGGTGCGGAAGACATGGCCCAAGGCTTCCAGTTCAGCGCGCAGGCTCTGGAAGTTGTAGATCTCGCCGTTGAAGACGATGCCCACCGTGCCATCGGCATTGAACAGAGGTTGCTGCCCGGTCGCCAGGTCGATCACGGACAAACGCCGGTGGCCCAGCATCAGACCTGGCTCGAAATACAGGTCGGCCTCATCCGGCCCACGATGGGCCTGCACATTGTTGATGCGCTGCGCCAACGCAGGGTCGAACGAGCGTCGCCCCTGGGTGTCAAACAGGCCTGAAATACCGCACATGGTTCACTGTCGAGATTGAGTTGCGCGCAAAGCCGTCAGCACTGCGGGGCCTTGGTCACGCAAGAAGGCCTGCAGGGTCGCCTCGGCCACACGCTGGCCAGCATCCTGGTCAGCGCCTGTTGGCACAGGGGCGTAGATCACCACAATGGCACCATCATCGCCCTGCCCTTTGAACTTTTGCCAGGCCCCCCACAGCTTCGCCTTGGCTGTGCTGGCGGTCACGCGACCATCCACCCAGAAAAATTGCCACACCAGCAGGCGGGGTGACTCGGCATGCAAGGTCGCCCCCTGCTCCCGCAGCACGGCACGCTGCACCGTCAGCGGTGCGCCCTCCAGTTGTGTTGCCACCGCATCACCTGACACCTGGGACCAGGCCTTGTCTTGCGAGCGGACCAGCACATTGGTGGAGCTGACCAGCTTGCGCTCATAGTTCTGCCCACGGTAGTACGACAGATGCAGCCCCACGCGCTCGCCAGCGGCATTCACCCATCCGGTGTGGGATTGGGCATTGGCAGCCTCAAAGGCCGGTGTCCATTCAGCGGGCGGGGGTGTGAGTTGCCAGCCGGCCCGCGCACTCACGGATTGCCACTGCACTGCCCCGGTTTGCACCTTCGTCTGGAGCTGCCAGTTCATGACATGGGGCAGACCCACCACCAGCAAAGCCAGCACGGCACACCCCACCCCAGCTAACGTCGAAGCGGACACCCGACTCACACTGGCATCGGGTGCAACGGGCTGTGGCGCAGGCTCACGGTCAGCCCAGCGTGCCCCGATCATGAACATGATCGTGATGACGATACCGAAGAACACCCAGCCATAGACCAAATGGTCCACACCCGTCGCCAGGGTGTTACCTGACCAGTGCCCCAGCATGACAATCAGATAGGCACGCATCCAGTTGGCCAAGAGCGGCACCAGGATGGCCACGCCCACAAAGAGCAGTCGCTTGCGCAGGCTCTGATAGTTGATGTACGCAAACAAGCACCCCACCGTGAACGACGCCACCAGATAGCGGATGCCGCTGCAGGCCTCGACGACCGACCATGAGCCGCTGGGGATGATGAACTGCAAGCCCTCGCGATAAACAGGAATGCCACTCAAACGCAGCGCAGCAACAGTGAAATCCGCCGTCCACTCCATCAAATGGGGCAACATGAAGTCACCGACAGGCACGGCCAGAAACAGGTACAGCAACGGGAACATCAGTGCCCGCGTGACCCGCCACCCCAGTACGGTGGGCACGGCCGAGACAACGAGGGCCATGAAAGCAAACTGTGTGACAGCGTTCACCGCGACCAGATCACCCGCCAACCACAACAGGGCTGACGCCGTCATGCCCAGCAGGCCCCACAGTGAGGGCATTGGCACCAAGGTCGCCAGTTGCGCCCGCTTGCGCCATGCGAGCCACAGCGCCGCGGGCGGCACCACGAGGCCGTGTGCATAGGTGTCCGAGCGCCACCAGATCGTGGCCATACCGGAAGCAGTAGGCCAGTACGCCACCAACACCACAGCCCACAAGAGCATCAACATCCACAGCGGCTTACGCCACACCGAGGCGCTCACGATGACCCCTCCCCCGCCACTGCGGCGTGCGCAGGCGTCAGCCAGACATCCAGGGCAGACAAATGCGCTTCCCAGCTGAAATGCTTGAGCACAAACTGCCTGGCAGCATGCCCCAACTCGGACGCCTTGTCAGGAGACTGCAAAAGCAAGTCCAGTGCCTGCACAAATTCAGAGGCCGTGGCCGCACGCACCACCCCAAACTCAAAGCCGGCACCGATGGCATCCGCACACGAGGGTACCGTGACCACAGGCTTTTCCATGGCCATGGCTTCAAGGATCTTGTTTTGTATGCCGCGGGCCACCCGCAGAGGCGCCACGACGGCAGCGGCATGCTGCAAGTAGCCACGCACATCGGGCACCGTGCCCGTCACCACCACCTGCGGCCCGGCCAATGCCTTGACCTGAGCCGTCGGATTGCGCCCCACAATGTAGAAGCGCAACTGAGGCCAGCGCTGCGTCAACAAAGGCAGCATCTGCTCCACAAACCAGCACACACCATCCACATTGGGCCAGTAATCCATGGCCCCCGTGAACACCACGGGCACCTCCCCATCCATGAACGGTGACCGACTTCCTGCCTGAGGACTGAAATACTCGGCATTGACCCCGTTGCTGATGGCAGACACACGGTCGGCCACCTCGGGTGCCAGGGACTGAAACAGGGCCGTTTCGTTGGGCGTGACAAAGAAGGACTGTCGTGCGCGACGAGCCACCTCACGTTCGAAAGCCAGCAAACGTGCACCTTCGCGCCGATACAGCCACGACATCGGCCAGCGGTGCTCTGGTGCGTACTGTCCCCACTTCGACGAATCCACATCGACGAAATCAACCAACATGGGCACATCAGGCAGCAAGGGTATGGCGAACTGCGCCATCACCCCAGAGAAAACCACGGTGGCGTCAAGCTTGTGCTGCGATTGGACTTGTCGCACCCAACGATGCATGCCTGCATGACGGTAATAGGTCTCCGACAGAGAGCGCCCCGTCAACAGCCCTCGGGCACTGAGCAACTTGGTGCTACGCGGATTCAGGCGCTCGATGTGCAGATCCGGGCAAATCGCCTGTAGCGCAGGCACCTGAGCGACATCCTCCGGATCGTCGATGAAGGTTCCCAAAAACACACGGTGATCCCGCATGAGGTGGCGCAACAAATGGTACGAGCGCACCTTGTCGCCCTTGTTGGGCGGATAAGGCATCCGATGGACCAGATACAGGATGTTCGCCATGTCAGCCCAGGTTGCGCACGATGAAAGGCCCCAGCCAGTTGGCCAGGCCCAGGGGCATGCGCCGCCAGGTTTCAATCAAGAGTTTGTATTTGGCGTTGGTTGGGTTGTTCTGAGGGATGCTGTCACGCTTGAAGAGTTGATACTCGTAGCGCAGGGGCGTTGGTTCGAAGCCCCAGTTCTTTTTGAACGCGTAAGGGCCTGTGCCCTGCTTGCTTCGTCCATAGTCGAACACCTTGAGCCCCCTGGCACAAGCGCGGCGCATCAACTCCCAATACTTGAAATCGTTGGCGGCCAGATCACGTGCTGCGAGATCATCGCCCGCGTAGTAAGGCAAGACCTCATCGCGGAAGTAGAAAGTCAACACACTGCTGAGCGCCTTGCCGTCGGCACTGGTGACGGTCAAAACCTCGCAGTCCGGCCCGAACACGTCCATCAGGCGCTGAAAGTAACGCTTGGACAGCGCAGGCGTGCCATGACGGTGGACGTTATCCGCGTACAGCGCAAAGAAGCGATCCACCGTGGTATCCACCTGCGCGCTCAGGCCGTTCTTGATGCCCTTGCGAACCATCGCGCGCTGCTTGCGCGGAATGGCGAGCATGTTCTCCTCTTCCGTTGGCAAGATCTCCTTGCGGAAGGTCACATACAGGTCCTGTGTGGGCCACTCCGGATGACGCTGCGTCTGCAGGTAGCGCATCTCCAGGTGATCCACACCCAGCCCCTCGGCCAGACGCACGGCCTCAGCCTCAAGCGCCAGCGCTGCGTCTTCACTGTGGGCCACCACGCCGCCATAAACAGCAAAAGGCAAGCTGGTCAGTGCATTGCCAAACAAGCGGCTCTTGACATGGGCCAGTGGCAAGACACCTTCGATCACCTCACCTCGGTGGGCATACAAGAAGTGCGTAGGGTGCCGAAACACCTCTTCCATGATCTGCTGCCAGCCCACTCGGTGAAAGAACGTGGCCGTTGGGTGCGCCAACACGAATGCATCCCAGCGCTGATGCCAGTCGCTGCGCCTCGTCTCCAGCCGCGATACCTTCAAACGATGCACGTCAGACACCTTGCACCTTACCCTTCACTGGCTTGTTCAGGAAGATGTGGTCCATCCGGCCCCACTGGAAGTCTCGCAGCAGGCGCTGCAAACGCTGTTCCATGCGTGGGATGTTCACGTAATGCCGGAAACGCGTACGCAGATCAATGCCAGCCACGCGGGGCTGCTCCGCGTCGATCTCCCAGGGGTGAAAGTAGAAGATGGCTGGCTGCTGGTCCCTCTCGTTCACCTGACGCAGCATCCAGCGCGAAAGACCGTACGGGAACAGACGGAAGTAACCGCCACCACTGGACGGCAGATTGCGATTGAACAGACGCAAGGTGGTCGGTGGCACCTCGATCAGGTCATGGCGAATGCGATGCGCAAAGCGAGGTGCATCGGGCATGCCATAGTGATCGTGCTGAATCGGATAGATGCTGGAGCTGTAGCGATAACCCTCCTGCTCCAACACATCCAAAGCCCACAGATTGGTCTGCCCGATCGAAAAGCTGGGCGCCCGATAACCCGTGACGGTCACACCGGCAATGTCTTCCAGCAAATGCTTGGCTGTTCGGATGTCCTGTGCGAAGGCCTCAGGCGTGAGGTCACTGACGCGCTCATGCCCATAGCCGTGGCTGGCCACCTCGTGTCCCTCTGCGGCGATGCGGCGCACCAGGTGCGGATAACGCTGCGCGATCCATCCCAAGGTGAAAAACGTCGCATGGGTCTTCTCGGCCGCCAGCATGTCCAGAATGCGCCCGACGTTGCGCTCGACCCGGCACTCTCGCGTGTCCCAGTCGCGGCGTGCGATGTAAGGCGCGAATGCCGAAACCTGGAAATAGTCCTCAACGTCAATGGTGAGGGCATTGATCATGCTCATGACTGCCCCTTGCCCGCCGCGATCTTTTGCAACGCCGACAGGATCTCGATGCTCAGGCGCTCCTGGCGCAACACGCTTCGCTCAATGCGCAATAGGTGAGCGCTGAGTTGAGCGGCTGTGAGACGCGACAACTGCTCTTCAAGACTGCGCAGATCATGGCTGTCGGCGTCCAGATCCAAGTCCACATTCAAAGAGGTCGGACGCGCTGCGGGCGAGGCCTGCAACACCGCCTCGGCGGACACGGGCTCCAGCGGTGGTGCCGTCAGCTCTTCCTGAATCTCGGCCAAGACCTCCTGGAGCACAGGTGCCGTGAAATGCGTGACCTCCGACAGGAAGCCGTGCAGCATCAAACGATCGCACAAGGCATTGATGCGGCGAGGGATGCCGCCAGTCTGCTCATAAATGCCGGCAAAGACATCGGCGTCGAACGTGGGCTTGTCGGTGGCGCCGGCGCAGCGGAGACGGTGTTCGATGTAGCCCTGCGTCTCCTCCGCATTCATCGGCCCCAGATGACAACTGGCAGTCACGCGTTGGCGCAACTGAAGCATGTCAGGACTTTGCAAAATGTTGCGGAACTCGGGCTGACCGATCAAGAAGGTTTGCAGCAGCGCCTGCTTGCCATGCTGAAAATTGGACAGCATGCGCAACTCTTCCACCGCCTGAGGCCGCAGATTCTGTGCTTCATCCACGATCAGCAGACATCGCCTGCCTTGCGTGAGTTGGGTGATGAAAAATGCCTCAAGCGCCATCAACAACTCGGCCTTGGACGCATCCTTGACCTGAACGCCAAACGCAGCCCCGACCAAACGCAGGGTGTCTTCCGCGCCCAGTTGCGTACTGACGAGCTGCGCTGCCACCATGGTGTGCGCATCGATGCTGTCCAGCAGCCCGCGCACGATGGTGGTCTTGCCCGCTCCGACCTCACCGGTGATGACGATAAAGCCCTCCGCTCGCATCACCCCGTACTCAAGGTACGCACGAGCACGACGGTGAGGCTTGCTGCCGAAGTAAAAATTGGGATCAGGGTTGAGCTGGAAAGGCTTGCTGCTCAACCCGTAGAAAGCTTCATACATGGGTCAGAAACGGTGAAGGATGTTGCCGACCAGCGCGTTCTCGGAATACGGATTCAGTCCTGTGTTGGAGTGAATGCGGCGCAGCTGCAAACTGCCTGAAGTGCGCGGCCCCACCTGCGTGCTGAGGCCCAAGGTCAGGGTGTACTGCGAGCTGCGCTGGGTGTTCAGATCACCTTCACTGCGCTGCAAGGTGTACGACGCGCTGGCCGAGGTCACGGGCGTCAGACGATGAGCGTAAAGAAAGCCCAGGCTCTGGGTTTTCACCTGCGAGGTCACATCAAAGTCGTCGCCAAGCGTCAGGTTGTTGAGCAGGCGGTTGCTCTGACCGCGCACATAGCTCACCGTGAAGGCGCCACGGCGACCGGTCATCAAGACGGACAGCTGCTGGTTACGCTGCAGCGTTGCTTGCGAGACCAAGAAGGACTGACTGACCAGCAGGTCTCCCGGCAACCCTCGACTTTGCAACTCCGCCTGTACCAGCTGAGCGCGCTTGACCGGATCCGGCTCCAGCGGACTGAGCAGCGCGTCCAGGAGGTCATACAGCGTGCCAAGCGTGGCATTGACGTTGGCGTTTGGCGAAGTCGACACACTGCGCACATCCGACAGACGCACCACGGTGCGCGCGGCACGATGCTCAAACGACACATTGTGGCCGGTGCCGAAATAACGATCGTTCACACCCGCGACCAAGGTTGTCCGGTCGGATGGGCGCCAGACCAGATCCACGCCATGGTTGGCGTATCGCTTCTTGTTGAGTGTGAGCAGATCGTTGGACTCCTGCCCGAGAGTCAGGCCCGTGATCCACTGAGGCGACCACGCATAGGAAAAGCGCCCCGTCAACGAACTGGACTCGGTGGAGCGGCCTTGGTCGTAATCAACTTCTTGCTGATCTGCCGCCAAAGACCACCCCGCCGCCCCCAACTGGCGAGTCAGGCGTCCAGACCATCCCAGGGTGTCGGAGTCGCTGCGCGCATTGGTCTTGCTTTGGGTGCCTTGCAGGTTGACACGCGCCTCGTAGTTCACGCCATACGGAAACTGTCCTCGCACATAGGGCGAGAGACGATAGGTGGCGGTTTGCGACTGGTTGGCATTGGTTGACGATGAGCCAGCCACAGGGCCAAACGCAGACACCAGTTGCTGCGACACCGTGCCAGACACATCCACGAAGGCCCAGTTGTCGATGGCGTTGATCTGCGCACTGGCGTTCAAACGGTGCTGGAGGTCGTCGCCCCCTGTGTCCTGGGCACGGTACAACCCGCTGAGCCCGTAATCAAAGAAGCCCTTCACACGCCCCTGGTTGGCAACCATCCGGACGCCGGGTGTGAGCTCGAGGATCTGCTCACTTTGGGGCTGACCGCCCTGCAGACGGGCGTTGTCTGTGAGCGTGACGCGCATGCCCAGACGGGGCTCAATCCAGACCGAGGGTTGAAGCGAAGCATCAGACTGAGCCCAGACAGGGCTCAGGGCCGCCACTGCCGCGCCGCAACACCAACGGTGCCAGTGTTTCATGATTGCACCTCGGCTTCCGCGAGCGACTCACGCTGGCCATAACCATAGCCATAGCCGTAGCCATACCCATAGGCATCCTGGCCCGTGCTGCGCGCCTGGTTGAGCACCATGAGCTTGACCGGACACGACTCGATGGTCGACAAAGCGTGCTTGACCTGGGACTGCAAAGTCTTCTCTGCCTGCACGACCATGACGATCTGCCCCATGTGCGTGGCAAGCACACGAGACTCCGTGGTCAGCAGCAGCGGCGGGGAATCAAAAATGATGATGCGGTCGCTGTAGCGTTTGCCCATGTCATCAACCAGGTCGGTCATGGCAGCGCTGGCCAGCAATTCTGTTGCCCGAGCATGCGGTGAGCCGCTGGGCAGCAAAGTCAGGTTGTCGATGTTGGTGCGCAAAAGCACCTGTGACATCTCCAGCTTGTCGTCCACCAACAGGTCCAGCAAGCCGGGACCTGGGGGCAAGCCCAGCACTTTCATGATGGAAGGACGGGCCACGTCGGCGTCCACCAGCATCACGGTGTAGTCCATTTCCATGGCCATGCTGAGCGCCAGGTTCACGGCAGTGAAGCTCTTGCCCTCGCCTGGCATGGAGCTGGTCACCATGATGAGGTTGCCGTTTTGAACCACCGAGGCACCCTTGCCGGTGGCATTGTCGATCAAGGGGCGTTTGATGACGCGGAACTGATCGGCCACCATGGAGCGTGGTGCATTGGGCGTGACGAAACCGGACGAGGTCAGGCGGTCGAAGTCGAGCTGCACCACCTTGCTGCCCACCGGTGCAGAGACTGGACGCGGGCGAGCCGGCGCATCAGCCACCGTCGGCGCGATCTCGGGCGGAGCAAGAGTCTGCGCTTCGTTCATGGAGACGGCTGGCGAAGGCTGCGCCACAGCCGTCGGCATTTGGGCGCCGGCCTGTCGGAGTTGCTCAAGCCGCTGGGCTGCTTTTTCAATGGAGTTGGACATGGTCAATCAACTGAAGGAGCCCGTTTGGTAGGCCAGGGTGGCCATACCGACTGCAAACAAGGCCACCAGGGCCATCAAAGCACCTGCAAAGCGCTTGAGGCTACGCCGCTCTGCCTGCAAATGTGCCTCGTTGGTCACCAGCGACACGACACCCAGCAAGGGCAGATCGGTCGCATGACGCAAGGAAGACGCATCAAAGAAAACCGGTCGGATCTGGCTGATCAGGAAGGTCATGCCCAATCCAGCGGCCAAGCCAGCCAGCAGCGCCAGAGGCAGCAGAAGCAAACGGTTGGGGGCAACGGGCTTGTTGGCAGCACGGGGCGGGTCGATGACGCGGAAGTCTGCAAAGTTGGAGGCGTTCTCCAGTTGACCGGAGAGATTGGCAGACTCGCGACGCGACACCAGGTCGTTGTAGTTCTTGCGATGGATTTCGTAGTCGCGATTGAGCTGAGCCAGTTCGGCCTCAACCTGTGGGGCCACTTTCATCTGGTCTTGTGCCCGAGCTGCCCTTGCCGTGTACTCGCCCACTCGGGCACGCAACGAGGCCACTTGCAACTCTGCAGCCGCCAGAGTGCGGCTGTACTCCATCACCGCGGGCGAATTGTCTGTCAGCACCGACTTGGGCGCCGCTGCCGCCGCTTGACGCAGTGCCGCGATCTCGCGTCGTTTCTGATCTTCTAGATCACGAATCAGGCGACGCGTATTGGCGACGTCAGGATGCTCCTCGGTGAAACGCTGCAGCAATGCGTCGAGGTTGCGACGCTGCGCATCGATACGCCCATCAATTTCTGGCGTGGCAATCGGAGTGCTCGGGTCGGACAGCTTGGGCGCCGCGGCACGGGCCAACTCCAGCTGACGACGGGCAGCATCGCGCGCGCTCTCGGCCTCACGCAGTTCCAGTCGCGCGGCACTCAAGGAGCTGGCGATGTCAGAAACCCGGCCTGCCGCGTCCAACTCACCTTGGGTTTGCAGGGCGATGTTCTTGAGCTTGAATTCCTTCAGGCGGGTTTCGGCTTCTATCAGCTTGGCCTCGTAGGCCTTGATCTGCTCGTCCAGAAACCGGCGCGCCGTGTCCGAGTCGGTGCGCGAAGCACCCAGGCTGGACTCGACGAAGATGGTCATCAAGGCCTGCACCACACGCTGGGCGCGCTCGGGCGTGTCATCGCGGTAAGACAGGGTATAGAGGTTGTCACGACCCGCCATGCGGATCTGGATGCTTTTCATGACCTCATCAATGAGCGCCTCTTGCTCGGCCTTGTTACGGGTACCGAGGTCAAGGTCGGCCGCACGGATGAGCTTCTCAACCGTGGGACGACTGATGAGCGTGCGACTCAGCATGGCCACCTGCTGCTCCACATTGGGCTGCACGGCAAGCCCGGACATCAGCGGGCGCAAGATGCTCTGCGTGTCAACATAGACCCGGGCCGATGCTTCATAACGGTCCTGCATGAGGAACACCAACACGGCCCCCACCAGGGCCACCGCCCAACAAACGGCCACACCCAGTCGCCGGTACTTCCACATCCCCCTGAGAATGGTGGAGAGTTGCTTTAATAGTTCATCCATGCAGACAACGCAAACGGTAAGGGATCAGGACACCTCGGACGAGGTGTCGCGTGCTCAGAACCAACTCTGAGGAATGATGAGAATGTCGCCCGGGAGCATTTCAACGTTGGCCGAAATGTCACCACGCTTGAGCAGGTCATTCAGACGCACCGTGTAGCGCTTGTTGTTCTCTGAGGCGCGCACGATCGTGGCGTTGTTGCCGTCCGCAAAATCAGTGAGTCCTCCGGCTGCGATCATCACGTCGAGCACGGTCATCTTTTGTTTGAAGGGCAGGAACTGCGGCTTGGCGGCCTCTCCCACCACGCGAATCTGCTCGCTGTAGGGACCCACGAAACTGGTCACGATGACAGTGACCACAGGATCGCGCACATACTTGCTCAGCGCTTTTTCGACATCGCGCGCGATTTGCGTGGAGGTCTTGCCTTGGGCAACCATTTCGTCCACCAGCGGGGTGGAAACCTTGCCGTCGGGGCGAACAGGCACAGAGCCCGACAGTTCGGGATTACGCCAAACGTTGATGCTCAGGGTATCACCGGGGCCAACGATGTAGTTGTAGTCGGGGGATGCAGCACCTGCGGGCGCCGCGGGATACCCACCGGTATTGGCACAACCGGCCACCAAGGCCGAGCCCAGGACCAGGGACACAGCACCCAACATGGTCCGACTTCTGGATGTCAACAGCTTCAAGGCGAGCTCCTGCGATTTGTAAAAATGCCCATGACAGATTATTTGGAATGTAGCGCAGACATGCGTCAACTGAAAGCATCTTCATTACCAGCCCCCGTATTTGCCCTGAGAGCCCCCTCATCAGAGGGGGCCGACATGGCAATGGAATGACCAGATATGACGGAAATATGTCTCCCTACATCTCAGGACAAATTAAAAAAGTATTTGCACGCAGCTGAAATCAATCCCCCATATTAGGGATACCCGCCGCACCGGCGGTGCTCTCAAGGGTGGCCGGACGCCGTACGGGCAAGGTCGCTAGAATTTCAGTCTTATGTATCGCATCCTGCTGGTCTGCTTGGGCAATATCTGTCGTTCTCCCCTGGCGGAGGCGGTGTTCCATGCTGTTTTGGCGCGTCGAGGACTTGCTTCGGTGCTGCAAGTTGACTCGGCAGCGATTGGGCGCAGCCATCTGAAGGAAAAGCCTGACCGCCGAGCGATCACATGCGCGCTGGCGGGTGGCTACCGACACATCGAGCGCATTCGCTCACGCCAGGTCAAAGCGCAAGATTTTGCGCAGTTCGACCTGATTTTGGCCATGGATGAGAGTGTGTTGAACGCCCTGCAGCGCCAGTGCCCGCCGGAGTTTCAGCACAAGCTGGACCTGTTCTTGCGCTTTGCTGATCATGACGGCGATCTGGATGTGCCTGATCCCTATTACGGCAATGTCGAGGGCTTCACGACGGTGCTTCGCCTTTGTGAGGGCGGGGTGGCGGCAATCATGAACAAGATGATGCGCCAGTTGGAATTGGGACGGCCATGATCTCTTGGGTGGACTGCACATTTGAAGCACACGCCGAGCCGATCCTGGCCATCTTCAATGAGGCCATCCTGACCTCGACGGCCCTGTACGACCACGAGCCGCGCACCATGGACCACATGCGAAGCTGGTTCAGCACCAAGGAGTCCGGCCACTTTCCCGTCATCGGGGCGGTGTCGGATGATGGTGAGTTGATGGGATTCGCCTCGTACGGCACGTTTCGACCATGGGCAGGCTATCGGCACACCGTCGAGCATTCTGTGTATGTGCATGCGGCCTATCGCCGACGTGGCTTGGCGAAGGAACTGATGCAGCGCCTGCTTGAACGAGCCAGAGCGCAGACTCTCCACGTGATGGTCGGCGTGATCGACGCGAGCAATCAGGCCAGCATTGATCTGCACATCCAAATGGGCTTCACACATGCGGGGACGCTGCGCCAGGCGGGGTTCAAGTTCGGCCGGTGGTTGGACGTGGACTTTTATCAGCAGATCCTGTCTGAGGATGTCCCGCCTCTCTGATTGAGGTCAGCGCCCCACGGCTCGCAAGGCCAATAAGATCAACACGGTGCCCGCCAGGATGATGGTCAAGGTTTGCCAGAACAGGACCGGATTGCGTTCGATCATCGCTGGGGGACGATCTCGTCGATAGCGCGCACCGGGCGCACGGAGATCCTGAACGAACTCTGAGATGGCTTCCTGGCGACGATGGGGCTGGGGATGCAACGCGCGTTGCAGGACAGCATCCAGCCACAAGGGCAGGTCGGGTCGCCGGCTGCGGACAGAGGTGTAGCGCAGCTTTCCGAGATCGGCGAGCGATCGAAGCCGTGTCACCTGCAGCCCATAAGGTAGATGGCCGGTGAGCATCTGATAGGTCAACACCGCCAGGGAGAAGAGTTCGGAGGACGGACTGCCCTGCCCGCCTACGAAGTACTCGGGCGCGGTGTATTGCAGCGTGCCCATCAGAGCCCGAGCTTGCGCATCGCCAGCCACTTCGCTCAAGCCGGCCACATGGGCGGCGCCCAGGTCAATGATCTTCACAGTGCCGAGACGGTCAATCATGAGGTTCTCGGGCCTCAGGTCCTGGTGCAACATTTCCTTACGGTGAAAGGCCTGTAGCCCCTTGGCGGCTTGGGCAATCACCTCCCGCACGGCGTGAAGGCTCGGCTCAGGGTGGTCAACCATCCACTGCGCCAGGGTCTGCCCGTCAATGTGCTCAAGGGCAACGAAGAGATGCGCTCGCGGACGGAGTGGGGGCAGCGCCTTGACCACGTGGGGACTGTCGAGGCGGTGGGCAATCCACTCTTCCAGCAGCAGGCGATCCAGATAATCGGGCTGCTCACGCAGGTCCACCGAAGGCGTCTTCAGCACCACGGTTTGACGCGTGTGCAGATCCAGCGCCTGAAAGACGTGGCTGCGCGAGCTGGCGTGCACTTCCCGCACGATGTGGTAACCCTCGAACTCGTCTCCCGCCTTCAGTGGCGGCGGCAACCTGAGGCCGTCTCGCTGTGTGAGGTGCTGGCCCACCTCGGCGTCAGGCAAGGCATCGATGCGCACAAGTTGCACGGTGAGATTGTCTCGGCTGCCACGCTGCAGGGCCACCTCGGTCAACCTCTGTGCGGCAAGGTCCAGATTGTCGGGGCTCTCGATGCAGACGGCATTCACCGTGTCGGCATCGAGGTACTCGTACGCGCCGTCGGTGGCAAGCAAATACAGCTCACCGGCTTCCAGGGACCAACTTCGATGGTCAATTTCAAGGGTGGCAGCCGTCCCCAGTGCCCGACCCAGGTAGGTATCCGTCTCGGAGACACGCACGCGGTGATCGTCACTCAGTTGTTCCAGCGCGTGGAGATGAACGCGGTAGACGCGGGTGTCCCCTACATGCACCAGATGTGCCATGCGGCCTTTGAGGATCAAGGCACTGAAGGTGCAAACGTAACCCCGATCCTTGTCAAAACGCGCGTCGCTTCGCTGGGTCTGCGCGTGCAACCAGGAATTGGTCGCACTCAGCACCCTCTGGGCGGCGCGCCGCACCGTCCAGGCTTCGGAGGTGCCGTAGTAGTCGTCCAGAAAGCCACGCACCGCTGCGGCGCTGGCAATGTGACTGACGGCACTGCTGCTGATGCCATCGGCCAGTGCCACGACCACCCCCTTGGTACTCAAATGGGGCTCAGCAGGCAGCACCGCACCATGGAAGTCCTGATTGAGGGGTTTGTGGCCAGCCTGAGAGTGTTGCCCCAGGGTGAGGCGCAAGCTGGCGCTCATGATGCTGGCCAAGGAGATGTGCAGGCTCAGGCGGTGACGCGCTTGGGAGCAGGTTTGTAATGGGTGGCATACAAAGTCGCCCCCACAAAGGTCAAGCCGCCAACCAGATTGCCGAGGACAGTGGGGATTTCATTCCAGATCAGGTAGTCCATGATGGTGAAGTTGCCGCCCAGCATGAGTCCGGAAGGAAAGAGGAACATGTTGACGATGGAATGCTCAAAGCCCATGTAGAAGAACACGAGGATGGGCATCCACATGCCAATGACCTTGCCGGACACCGAGGTGGACATCATGGCGGCCACGACGCCCGTGGATACCATCCAGTTGCACATCACACCGCGGATGAACAGGGTGAGCATGCCGGCTGCGCCGTGCTCGGCATATCCGAGAGTACGACCCTCGCCGATGTGACCAATCTTCTGCCCAATGGCGTTGGGCGCCTCACTGAAGCCAAACGTGAAGATGATGGCCATGAAGAAGGCCACGGTGAGCGCGCCAGCAAAGTTGCCTGTGAACACCAAACCCCAGTTACGCATCACCCCACCCCAGGTGGCGCCTGGACGCTTGTCGAACACGGCCAGCGGTGCCAGTGTGAAGACGCCTGTCAGCAAATCAAAACCCATGAGGTAGAGCATGCAAAAGCCCACCGGGAACAGCAAGGCGCCGAGCAAGGGATTGCCTGTGTTGACGCTGACCGAGACCGCAAAGGCTGCGGCGAGTGAGAGGATGGCTCCCGCCATGAAGGCGCGAATAAGGGTGTCACGGGTGGACATGAGCAATTTGGATTCGCCAGCGTCGACCATCTTGGTCACGAACTCGGCAGGGGCAAGGTAGGCCATGGTGCATCCTTGAAAGAATGGGAGACTCAAAATGAAAACGGCGTCTGACACCCCCTGCAATGCGCAGGGACAGTGTCAGGACGCCGTCATCCAAACAGGCAAGCCGTCTTCAGCTTGATGCCACTTTTGAATGCATGTTCTGTGCCAGGGCGGATGGGCATGCGCGACGGCGCAACGCCGCCAAGATGGTGCGCGCGCGTTCAGTTTTGGTGCACATCGGGGCGTGGCCCGAACACGAGATCGGGCAAGGCCAACGCGGCCTCCGCCACATCGACGAGCTTGCGGTTGTGATCCATGGAGGTCTTCTGCAGGGCGCGAAAGGCCGCCTCCTCCGTCAAACCCATGCGCGCCATGAGTGCACCTTTGGCTCGTTCGATGAGCTTGCGCTCGTGCAGGGCTCGCCGGGCCGCCTCCAACTCGGACTCCATGCTGGCCAGGCGAGCGGTTTGTGCCTGCAGCATGTCTTCCAGAGACGAAACCTTGGCAGCGTCATGTGCATCGCTTCTGTGGCCTTTGCCATCAGGCTGGGCACCCAGGACTGGCGCCGCATCCAGCTGCTCATGGGTGTTGAAAAAGCGGCTGACGGCATCGGTGTGGGGGGGCGGGTTGTCACGCAACTGCCTGAGCAGGCCTTCCGCGTCACGCAGGTCTTGTTGGTTCGCGTCAAGCTGCGCCGCACACGCCTGACGCAAAGCCTCGACGAGCTCGACCTCACATTGCCATAGCGCGGCAATGCGCACGCTGGCCACCTCGAACCAACTGTCACTCAGGCGTGGATCAAGGACAGTGCCATGTCGGGCCGTGCACAAGGTACGACGCAGGCGTTCCAGCATGGCCACGGGAGGTGTCAACTGGTGCTGCTGCCATTGTGACTGCAGGTTGATCGGCGCGAACTCCTCGAACACCTTGAGGCTGTGCTCTTGTGCTTCAATGAGCTTGACAATGCGCAGTTGCTGATCCTCGCTGCATGCACCTGATGCAAAGAGGGCCGCCCCCACCGCACGCTCCTGACCCGCGGCCTCCTTGCCTTGAATCAGGTGGACCAGGGCCACCAACAAGCGAGAGATGCCAGGATGAGGCGCAGCCTCAGCCAACTGATAGATCAGCTCGACCAAGCCGGCGATCACACGGCTGTACGCGGCCACCACCTCGTGCGCGGTGGGCTGTCGCTGCTCAATCTGCAAGCGCAAGGCAGCCAAGGCCTGCAGATCCAAATGCACCCAGGCCATCAACGCCAGGGTTCGGGCGCTGGTGCCATGCGTGCGCAGCCCCTGCTCACTGAACAAGGCGAGCAAGCTGCCTTCGAGAGGACGCACAGCATCCACTGCCGCTTGGCGTTCCACCTCAAAACGTTGACCGGCGGAGGCCAGGTAAACGCTGGCCGCCCCCCGTTCACGCTGCAGTGCGTCAATGAGCTGCCCCACCACCCCGGCCAAGTCGACGCGCTCTGCGAGATGCCGCACGGCATCGAGCTCGATTTGTTTGGCACGCAGGACAAGGTGAGAGGCGGACAAGGTCATGTGCAAGCAGATAGGTCACGAAAACATGCGGAACAACGTCAGGCGCCTGGCTCATGCCAAGGCGACGCGCACCTGCCCAGCATGAATGCTGACGCGGTGCGCCTGCACGGAGTATGCGGGGGACTCCAGACACTCGCCGCTGCTCAGCTCGATGTGTTGCTTGTACAGGGGCGATGCCACCACGATACGTCCACCCAGACTGCCGATGAGGCCACGAGACAGCACGCTGGCACCTGTCTTGGGGTCAATGTTATCGATCGCATAGAACTGATCCTGTCCCACGCGAAACACGGCAACGTGCCGCCCTGCCACCAGGGCACACACCCCGGTGTTGGGCACGATGTCTTCCACCGCGCACACCGGGGTCCAGGCCACGTCGGCCTCTCGGTGGCCGGACTCCTGCGCTGCGTGAGGAAAATCCAGAATGGCTGCGTTCATGTTGTTCTCCTTCCAGGGCTCTCAGGCAGTGATTTCGTCGGTCTGGGGGGCGTGCTCTTCGGGCCGAGCGGGACGGATCTGTCCCCGCTCCTTCACAAAAACGATGCGCTCGTCCGTCGCATCGCTGTTGACGAACGAACGGAAGCGCTTGCGCACCTCGGGGTCGGTCACAGCCGCCTTCCATTCGCACTGATAGGTGTCAACGACATGCTGCATCTGGGCTTCAAGCTCTGCCCCTAAACCCAGGCTGTCATGGAGGATCACGTCCTTGAGGTAATCCAGACCGCCCTCGAGGTTGTCGCGCCATGTGCTGGTGCGTTGCAGGCGATCCGCGGTACGGACATAGAACATCAACACGCGGTCGATCGTGCGCACCAACTCGTCTTTGCTCAGATCCGAGACCAGCAACTCGGCATGACGGGGCTTCATGCCACCGTTGCCGCATACATATAGGTTCCAGCCCTTTTCGGTGGCGATGACACCAATGTCCTTGCCCTGGGCTTCGGCGCACTCACGGGTGCAGCCGGAGACGCCAAACTTGATCTTGTGGGGGGCACGCAAGCCTTTGTAACGGTTCTCCAACTCCACGGCCAGACCCACGCTGTCGCCGACGCCGTAGCGGCACCAGGTCGAGCCCACGCAGCTTTTGACCGTGCGCAGAGACTTGCCGTAAGCATGGCCCGACTCAAAGCCCGCGGCGATCAGTTCTTCCCAGATCAACGGCAGTTGCTCGACACGCGCGCCGAAAAGGTCCACCCGTTGACCACCGGTGATCTTGGTGTACAGCCCGTACTTCTTGGCGACCTGCCCCACCGCGATCAAGCCTTCGGGCGTGACCTCGCCACCGGCCATGCGAGGCACGACTGAGTAAGTGCCATCCTTCTGGATGTTGCCCAAAAAGTAGTCATTGCTGTCTTGCAGGCTGGCCAAGTCCTTCTTGAGAACGAAGTCGTTCCACACCGAGGCCAGAATGTTGGCGGCGGTGGGCTTGCAGATGTCGCACCCCAAACCTTGCCCGTGCTTGGCCAGCAGCTCGTCAAAAGTGTGGATGTTGCCCACGCGGATGAGGTGATAGAGCTCCTGGCGCGAGTATGCAAAGTGCTCGCAGACGTGGTTGTTGACCGCCATGCCCCGCTTGCTCATCTCGGCCTTCATCACCTGGGTGACGAGGGGCACGCAGCCGCCGCAGGTGGCCCCCGCTTTGGTGCAGGCCTTCAGGTCGGCGATGGTAGTCACGCCTTCGCCCACGGCCGCGCAGATCTGCCCCTTGCTGACGCTGTTGCACGAACAGATCTGTGCCGTGTCGGGCAAGGCGTCCACGCCCAGCCCGGGCTTGGCCTGGCCATCGCTGGACGGCAGGATCAGGAACTCGGGCTTGTCCGGCAAAGCGATGCCGTTGAGCGCCATCTGCAGCAAGGTGCCGTATTCATCGGCGTTGCCGACTAGCACAGCGCCCAGCAGCCTCTTTCCATCCTCGCTGACCACGATCTTCTTGTAGACCTGATGGATGTCGTCGTTGTAGTGAAAACTGCGGCTGTGCGGCGTCTTGCCATGCGCATCGCCAATGCTGGCCACGTCCACCCCCATCAGCTTGAGCTTGGTGCTCATGTCGGCGCCGGTGAACGTGGCTTGCGCATCGCCGGCAATGTGCCGCGCGGCCACACGAGCCATGTCATAGCCCGGCGCCACCAGGCCGAAGGTTTGTTCGTTCCACGAAGCGCACTCGCCGATGGCGTAGACGTGGTGATCACTGGTGCGGCAGTGGTCGTCGATGACCACGCCTCCGCGCGGCCCGATTGCCAGCACACACTGACGTGCCAACTCGTCGCGAGGGCGGATGCCGGCAGAGAACACGATCATGTCGGTCTCGTGGTAACTGCCATCTTCAAAGACCATGCGGTGACGGTGCTCAGCCCCGTCCACGATCTTCACGGTACTGCGACTGGTGAGCACGCTCACCCCCAGCGCCTCGATCTTGTGGCGCAAGATGCGGCCACCTCCCTCGTCCACCTGCACGGCCATCAGTCGCGGTGCAAACTCCACCACATGGGTTTGCAAGCCCATGTCGCGCAAGGCCTTGGCACACTCCAGCCCCAGCAGACCGCCCCCCACCACCACGCCCGTACGAGACTTGGCACCTGCAGCCTTCATGCCTTCCAGGTCTTCAATGGTGCGATACACGAAGCACTTGTCGCGATCGCGGCCGGGAATGGGTGGCACGAAAGGGGTTGAACCGGTGGCAAGCACGAGCTTGTCGTAGGGCAGCACCTCGCCATCGGCCGTGGTCACGGTCCGATCGCGCCGCTCGATGGCGACCGCGCGTGCCGCAAGGCGCAGCTTGAAGCCCGTGCGCTCAAAAAATCCGGACTCGACCACAGAGAGGTCCTCGGCCGTCTTCCCTGCGAAGTACTCCGACAGATGCACCCGGTCGTAGGCCGGACGTGGCTCTTCACACAACACGGTGACTTCAGCGTTGGGCAGACCCGACTCAGCCAGGCTCTCCAGAAACTTGTGACCCACCATACCGTGGCCAACGACGACGATTTTCATATGCACTCCTGCGACGCTTGAAAGACAGCGGATAGACAGCCGGGCTGCCAACTTGGGTTCCTTGCATCCAGGGGATGCCCGCCGCCGTCAGCGGAAACCACGTCTGTGCATCAAGCCACATCACCTGTGCGCACGCCCAGTGACAAGCAACACGCGTGCCATCCGTCTTGCGACGGTGATGCACGGTATCGGTGCAAAGCGGTGCGTTTACCATGTGGCATGGTCTACGGCATCACTGATCTCACCACCTTCGTGCTTGGCACCATCGTCATCGTGCTCTTGCCAGGGCCGAACTCCCTGTATGTCATGACGGTCGCGTCGCAACACGGTGTGTCGGCGGGCTACCGAGGGGCCTTGGGCATTTTCACGGGGGACCTGATCCTGATGACCCTGGCGGCCACGGGCGTGGCCTCGCTGTTTCAGGCGAATCCGGCGCTGTTTGTGGGCTTGAAGTACGCCGGTGCGGCATACCTGGCGTTTCTGGGCTGGGGGCTTTTGCGAGCAGGCATCCAGCGGTGGCAAGGCCCGGTCGCCAACGTCGATGCCCCGCTCCCGGCCCCATCCGCATCGGGGCGCCCCTTCCGGGTGGCCTTGCTCATCGGCCTCATGAACCCGAAGGCCATCTTGTTCTTCGTGTCCTTCTTCATCCAGTTCGTCTCGCCCACCTACCCTCATCCGTGGCTGTCATTCCTGGTGCTGGGCGTCATCGTTCAGGTGTGCAGCATGGTGTACCTGTCGGCCCTGATCCTGGGGGGCAGCTATCTGGCTGCGGTGTTCCGTCGCCGGCGCAAGCTGGCCGCGCTGTGCACAGGCAGCGTCGGGGGGCTGTTCATCGGCTTTGGGGCCAGGCTGGCCGTGGCGGGACTGGGCTGAAAACGAAAACGCCCCCGGTCCGTGGTGCTTCCACCAACCGGGGGCGTTGACGCTGTTCGCGTCAATCGGGTAGATCAGCGCTTCACAGCGGTGGACCCGTCGAAACCGAACACACCCTTGGTCACCTGCCAGAACATGGCGATGGCACCCACGATGAACACCACGTCACCAAAGGTGCGTACCCAACGCAGGGTCACCAGGATGTCTTGCTGCATGAACCCTTCACTGCGCGCGTACCAGAGGCCTTCGTTCACACTGGCGTGGAACTGGATGAGGCCGATCGGCAGCAGGCTGGTAAAGATCATGAGGGCCAGACCGATGTTCAGGCCCCAGAACGCCGTCTTCATGAGACCTTCGCTGAAGCACAGGTTCGGACGCACATAGCGCAGCACCAACAGGGTGAAGCCCAGCGCCAAGAATCCATACACCCCGAACAAGGCAGCGTGCGCATGCGTGGCCGTCGTGTTCAGCCCCTGAATGTAGTACAGCGCAATGGGCGGGTTGATCATGAAGCCGAACACCCCTGCGCCCAGCATGTTCCAGAACGCCACGGCGACGAAACACATCAAGGGCCACTTCACACGCTGCATCCACTCGGCGCGGTGTTGCAAGCGCCAGTGCTCCCAGGCCTCATGTCCCAGGACAATCAGCGGCACCACTTCGAGTGCACTGAAGGTAGCACCCACGGCCATGACCGGCGTGGTCGTGCCCGAGAAGTACAGATGGTGGAAGGTACCTGGCACACCACCGAGCATGAACAGAGAAGCGGAGGCCAGGCTGGCGGCGGTGGCCAAACGCTTGGACACCAGGCCCATGCTGGCAAAAATGAAGGCCAGAGCTGCGGTGGCGAAGACTTCGAAGAAGCCCTCCACCCAAAGGTGAACCACCCACCAGCGCCAGTACTCCATCACCGACAGGTGCGTGCGCTCGCCGTAAGCAAAGCCGGCACCGTAGAACAGACCGATGGCGATCACCGAAGCCGTCAGCAAGGCCAGCAGGTTCTTGTCTCCACCCGGGGTGCGCAGCGCCGGCACCATGCCGCGCAGCATCAGCACCAGCCAGAACGCAATACCGGCGAACTTGCCGATCTGCCAGAGGCGACCCAGGTCGACGTATTCATAACCCTGGTGACCCAGCATGAAGCTCCACTCGGCGGGCATGATCTGGGCAATGGCCAGGTAGTTGCCGACGAACGAGCCCACGACCACGACCACCAGCGCCCAGAACAGAACATCGACACCGACCTTCTGCAGCTTCGGGTCTTTGCCACCGTTGATGATGGGCGCCAGGAACAGCCCCGCAGCCAGGAAGCCCGTGGCAATCCAGAACAGCGCACTTTGCAAGTGCCATGTGCGCAACAAGGTGTAGGGGAACCAGCGCGACAGCGGGAAGCCGTAGAAGTCCTGACCTTCAACCGTGTAGTGAGCGGTGGCCCCGCCCAGGAACACCTGAAAGCCAAACAGCGCCACCACCAGGAAGAGGTACTTGCCCAGCGAACGCTGCGAAGGCGTCAAGGGGATCGTGGTCAGGGGATCACGCGCAGGCGCCACGGGCTCTTCTTCGTCCTGTTTGCGCAGGAAGGCCCAGGCCCAGACCAGGAAACCAATGCCCGCCACCAGCAAGATGACACTGATCACCGACCACATGAGGTTTTCACCGGTAGGTTGGTTGCCAATCAGCGGTTCGTGCGGCCAGTTGTTGGTGTAGGTGGCATCTTGCCCTGGACGTTCGGTGGCGGCCACCCATGACGTCCAGAAGAAGAACCGGGTCATCTGCTCGCGACGGCCCGCATCTGGCAAGGTGTCTTCCTTCATGGCGAAGTTCTTGCGGGTCTGCTGCATGGCAGGGTCACTGCCAAACAAGGTGTCGTAGTAAGCCGCTGTCTGTTGCACAGCCATTTGACGACGCGCACTCAACACCAGCACACCGTCTCTCACCTGATTCTGGCGGTACTCGTTCTTCAGCCGATGACGCAGCACGGCTTGCTGCTCTTCAGAGATCTCGGCGTACGCCTGACCGAACTCGTCTTGCGCAGCCAGATCGAGCCACGTGGTCAGTTCACGGTGCAGCCAGTCAGCCGACCAGTCCGGTGCCTGGTAAGCACCGTGGCCCCAGATGGAACCCAGTTGCATGCCGCCCACGCTTTGCCAGGCAGTCTGTCCATCGAGAATGTCCTTTTCCGTAAAGAGCACGGTGCCATCGGCGCTGACGACCTGTGCGGGAATCGGTGGCGCCTCGCGGTACACCTCTCGCCCGAACCAGCCGAGTAAGCAGAACGTGACGCCGAGAACCCCAATCAGGGTCCACCAGAGCTTGCGATAGTTACCCATGTTGACGCCCTCCTTCGCATGCGCGCGGTGCCCGCGTGCAACGATCAAGGGTGTCGGGTCGTGGTCTTGTCATGTACAACTCCTTATGAGACGAGAAATGCCTGTCAGTCTCACAGAGCGCAAAACCCGTGCCCGCTGATGATTTCTTTCAAATCAATGACTTAGCTGAATGCAAGGTATAATTCACCCTACCAAAAACTGGTTAAAATGACCTGATATGGTAGATTTCACCGCCCTTCAAACCACCCTGCTGACAGATCTGTCGAGCGAGCTGCCGGCCGCCCTGCGCTTGCAACGCCTGGTCGTGGGCGTGCGCGACGCCTTCGCCTGCAGTGCCGTCGTGCTCTTGCGGCTGGACGGCGACAGCCTGCGCCCTCAGGCCGCAACGGGACTGGTGCACGAAGTGCTCGGACGCAGCTTCACGATGGGCAAGCACCCCCGTCTGGCGCAGATCATGGCGTCGCGTGAGCCAGTGCAATTTGCAGCCGACTGCGAGCTCCCCGACCCCTACGACGGCCTGCTGCAGGACAGCCCGGATGCGCCGCTGCCGGTGCACGACTGTCTGGGCATGAGCCTGTTTCTGGATGGCCGCTTGTGGGGTGCCGTGACGCTGGATGCCCTCGAGCCCAACCATTTCGACGCGCAGACGCTGACGTCCTTGCGTGCCTGCGCGCTCTACATCGAATCGGTGCTGCGGGTGTGCCGCCTTGAGCATGATCTGCGCAGCCTTCGCCTGTCACGCCCTGAAGGGGTTGCCGGCGAGAGCGATGCGCCCAGCTCCATCTTGGGCAGCAGCGCGGTGCTGCGGCAGTTGCTGGACGAGTTGGGGGTGGTGGCCGACTCCGAGCTGCCGGTGCTGCTACAGGGCGAGACCGGCGTGGGCAAGGAGTTGTTTGCCCGCTGGCTGCACCGCCATTCCCCCCGGGCGGACAAGCCGCTGGTGTACGTCAACTGCGCAGCCTTGCCAGAGACGCTGGCAGAGAGCGAGCTGTTCGGTCACGTCAAAGGGGCGTTCTCGGGTGCGGGGCAGGATCGGCCCGGACGTTTTGAAACCGCCAACGGTGGCACCCTGTTTCTGGATGAGATTGGCGAGTTGCCGCTGTCGATTCAGGCCAAGCTGCTGCGCGCACTGCAAAACGGCGAGATCCAGCGCCTGGGCACGGATGAGCCCCGGCATGTGGACGTGCGCGTGATTGCGGCCACCAACCGCAAGCTGTGGGAGGAGGTGCGGGCTGGGCGTTTTCGGGCTGATCTGTACCACCGGCTCTCGGTGTACCCGGTGCACATCCCGCCCTTGCGCGAACGCGGGCGCGACATCCTGGTGCTGGCCGGGCATTTCCTGGAGCTGAATCGGGCACGGCTGGGGCTGCGTTGCCTGCGTCTGTCGCCGGATGCCGAGAAAGCGCTGCTGACGTATGGGTGGCCGGGCAATGTGCGCGAGTTGGAGCACGTGATCAGCCGCGCGGCCTTGAAGGTGCTGAGCCAGGCCGAGTCACGCACGGAGTTGCTCAGCATTGAGGCCCCCTGGCTGGGACTGGACGGCAACGAGGTCGCGGCCAAGGCCGCGGAGAAGCTCGCCCCCGTGCGCGACCTGGAGCCGCTGCAAAGCGCTGTGGACCGGTTTCAGCGCCAGCACATTGAAGAGGCCCTGCAACAGAACCAGGGCAAATGGGCCGCCGCCGCACGCACCCTGCAGATGGACCCGAGCAACCTGCGCAAGCTGGCGCGCAGGCTGGGGATGGTGTGACACATCAGACAAGAAAAAACCCCAAGCGAATCCATCACTTGGGGTCATGTCTTGGCGGAGAGGGCGGGATTCGAACCCGCGGTGGGCTATTAACCCACACACGCTTTCCAGGCGTGCGACTTAAACCGCTCATCCACCTCTCCGAAGCCCTCTACTATAGCAAGTTTTTGGGCCGCCGTTCAATTCACAGCGACTTTCTTGCCGTCTTTGTAGACGTACAGCGTCAAGGCAGGGTTTTTCAGATCACCTTGGGGCTCAAACGCCACCTTGGCGGTCACCCCCTGGTAGTTGGTTTCGGCCAATTTCGCGGCGTACACCTTGGGGTCCACCGAATTGGCACGCTTCATCGCATCAACGAGCACCATCGTTGCATCGTAGGTATACGGTGAGTAGACCTGAAACTGCTTGGGGAACCGGGCATCGTAACGCGCACGCCAGCCCTTGCCGTTGGGCATTTTCTCGATCGAGGCGCCTCCAACAGCACACACCACGTTGTTCAAGGTGCGCGCACCACTCGCCAAATCCTTGAGCTTGTCGGTACAGATGCCGTCACCGCCAAACAAATAGGCCTTCGTCAGGCCCAGTTGCTGCATCTGGCGCAACATCGGACCCGCCTGAGGGTCCATGCCACCAAAGAAGATGCCGTCGGGCTTCTTGTTCTTGATGGACGTCAGGATGGCCATGAAGTCCACGGCCTTGTCATTGGTGTACTGCTGACTGACCACCTCGATGCCCAAGCCTTTGGCTGTCTTGGCGAACACCTCAGCCACCCCCTTGCCATAGGCCGTCCGGTCATCAATGACCGCCACCTTCTTGACCTTGAGCACCTGGTGCGCGTACTGCGCCAAACCCGCCCCCAGCGCGTTGTCATTGGCCAGCAGGCGGTACACGTTCTTGTAACCCAGTCGTGTCAACTCCGGGTTCGTGGCCGACGGCGTCACCATTGGCAAACCACACTGGCTGTACACCTTGGCCGCGGGAATGGTGGTACCAGAGTTCAGATGCCCCACCACACCATTGACCTTGGCATCGCACAACTTCTGTGCTGCGGCGGTGCCCTGCTTCGGATCGGCGGCATCGTCTTCGGCCATGAGTTCAAAGCGAACCTTCTTGCCCCCGATGGTGACCCCTTGGGCGTTCAACTCGTCCACCGCCATACGGGCGCCATTCTCGTTGTCTCGGCCGTAGTGCGCCTGGGGACCGGACACCGGTCCAACGTGACCGATGCGCACGACGGTCTGGGCCTGTGCGGAGTGAGACATGGCAGCGGTCATCACCACCGACACCGCGAGCAGGGAACGCCCTGCCTTGGGGAAACACGACATGGAAAACTCCTGATTGACGATACAAATGCCGAAAGACATCAGCAGCCGAACGAAACCCGTTCAACGCTGGCGCAACTTGGCCAACTCTTGTGCCACCGACCGTGTCACGACATCGCGCATTGTGAGGCTCAGCTCGTCACGCAGATCCCGGATGATGGCTTCACTGTGGCGGGCCAGAATGGGTGTCAAGGCCTCACGCAAACGGAACTCGAGCATGCTATCCACCCGCCGCTGCACGTCCGCCATCACGCGCTGCGCGAGCTGATCGTGGGTCAACTCAGCCGACTTCACCGGTAACGCTGCCACCACTTCCGATGTCAGCACAGGCTCGGTCAACAAAGGCACATCAGCCAACTCCAGAGGCTGCTGCCCTGCTCCGCTCGCCCCTTCATCCGCATGCGTGGGGAGCACCAAGGTCTTGATCGGCGTCCAACCTGGCGCACCGTCTCGCTCTGGCAGGTTGCGCGAGACAATCATGTGAGGAGGCTCTTCGCCCTGTACGCCAGGCTGCACAGGCACCGCTTCAGTGTCCAAGTGCAGAGGCTCGATGACCTCGGTCAAGGTGGGCACATGCGGCAGATGGGGGCGATCCGTCTCGTTCATTCTTTGACCTCGTGTGGGTTCACCTGCCAGCCTTTGGCGGCATAAGATTTCCAACGCAGACGGCCTTGTTGGCGATCGGCCACCTCGTTGGAGACAATGTCAAACAAACGTGCAAAGCGCTCAACACCTGGAGGCATCACCTGCCCGATGTTGACCAGCACGCTGCGCTCACCAGGCGCGGAGGCCGGGTCTGCCGTGAGCCAGATCGGCGTGCCGTGCTGACGCACCGGCACTGCACCTTCTGACTGAGCCAACACGTGGGGCACGAACTCACGATCGTCGAATACCCACAACTGGCGATCCAGGGCCTTCAAGGCCGCCACATCGCCCGTGACAACCACCTGAGCACCGGCCCGATAGGCCTTGCGCAACAGGCGGCAAGCGTAAGCCAGCTTGTCAGAGACGCCATGGTGAAACTCGACGATGCTCATGTTCGCACCCAACACGTCCTCAGGCCTGGCCAGCCACGGCTTTCTTGCGCGCGGTCTTGGCTACCGCCTTCTTGGCGACGGGCCTGCGAGCTGCAGCGCTCACCTTGCCTACCGTCTTGGTGGACTTGGTCGGAAGTGGCTGAATGGCACCAGCCCCTGCAACAGCCTGATTCAGGATGAACTGGGTGAGCAAGCCGACTGGACGACCCGTCCCACCCTTGGCAGCACCGGACTTCCAAGCGGAGCCAGCGATATCGAGATGCGCCCAGCGGTATGCCTGGGTGAACTTGCTCAGGAACACCGCGGCCGTGATGGCACCGCCCTCCCGACCACCCACGTTACCCAGGTCAGCAAAGTTGCTCTTGAGCGACTCGCCGTACTCTTCGTCCAGGGGCATGCGCCAGGCGGTATCCAACGCCTCCTGACCTGCCGTCAGCAGCGCCTGGGCCAACTCATCGTCAGCTGAGAAAAGGCCGCTGTGCTGGTGCCCCAGTGCAATCACGCAGGCCCCCGTCAAGGTGGCAATGTCAACCACAGCAGCAGGCTTGAAGCGTTCGGCGTAGGTCAGGGCGTCACACAGAATCAGGCGGCCTTCAGCGTCGGTGTTGAGCACCTCGATGGTCTGTCCCGACATGCTGGTGACCACGTCACCTGGCTTGGTCGCCGTGCCGCTGGGCATGTTCTCACAGGTGGGGATCAAGCCAATCAGGTTCACCTTGGGCTGCAACTCGGCGATGGTGCGGAAGGTGCCCAGCACGCTGGCCGCACCGCCCATGTCGTATTTCATCTCGTCCATGCCGGCACCTGGCTTGAGCGAAATGCCCCCCGTGTCAAACGTGATGCCCTTGCCCACCAAAACCAGCGGCGCCTGAGAGGCAGCAGCCCCCTGGTAGCGCAACACGATGAACTTCGGCGGCTGGGCCGAGCCATTGGTCACGGACAAGAAGGAGCCCATTTTGAGCTTCTCCAGAGCGGGACGTTCCAGCACTTCCACCTTGATGTGTTTATGCGTCCGGGCCAGTTGGCGCGCCTCCTGCGCCAGATGGGACGGCGTGCAGTAGTTGCCGGGCAGGTTGCCCAGCTCGCGCGCCAGCGTCACGCCCTTGGCCAGAGCTTCACCGCGTGTCAAACCTTGCTTCACAGCCGCCAGTTCGGTGTCTGCACACAGCACGGTGACCTTCTTGAGAGCTCCAGGCTTGGGCGCACTGGGCTTGGTATGGCGAAACACATAGGTGGCATCTGCCACGGCCTGCACCAGCGCCTGTGCGTGAGAATCAGTCAGGGACAGCCCTTGCGCCACAGCGACCGCAGCGTTTGCCACGCCCAACTCCTTCACCGAGTTCAGCGCCTTGCCCACCGCGGCCTTCACCCCCTTGGGCTGAGCGGAACTCGCCACCGCCAACACCAGACGTGCGGACTTCAAACCAGCGGGCCGATGCACATACAGGGTCCTGCCGGCCTTGAGTGCAAAGTCATCGGCCTTGACGGTCTCGTCAACGATGCGATCAAGGGTGGCATCGCCGGTTTGGATGAGTTCCGGCGTGAGTACCACCACCAGGGCATCGGCATTCACCTGAGACAAAGCGGGCCCTTGGGCCGAGATAGCGCGGTAGTCCATGCTGTGCAAGTCCATAATGGACAGTTGAAAACAGATCCGAACAATGTTATTCGATTCCTCCGTACGCCGAGAACTCTGGCGCAGCTTTATCGGCACCGTGGTCGTGCTGCTCACCGTGGTGCTGACCATGTTGCTCATCCGCATCCTGAGCCAGGCCACGAAGGGGGCTTTCGCGCCCGCCGACCTGAGCCTGGTGCTCAGCTACACCCTCATCGGACAACTGCCCATCATGGTGGCCCTCGCCGTGTTTGTGGCGGTGGTGACCGTGCTGAGCAGACTGTGGCGTGACAGCGAGATGGTTGTCTGGCAAGTCAGCGGGGCGAGCCAGTTTGCCTTCATCAAGCCGCTCATGAAGATGGCGTGGCCGACCATTGCCCTCGTTGCCCTGTGCACCTTGGTGGCTCGCCCCTGGGCACAGAACCAGACCGAGGTACTCAAGCAGCGCTATGAGCAGCGCTCGGACATGGCTCGCGTGGCACCAGGTCAATTCCAGACTTCCGCCGACGGCAAGCGCGTGTTCTTCATCGACAGCCACAGCGACGGACAAGAGACCGCTCGCAACGTTTTCATGGTGACCACGGACGAGAATCAGGAATCAGTGGTCACCGCGCGAGAGGGCCTGCTGCAACAGGAACAAGGCGTCCGCTATCTGGTCCTCGCCCAGGGCGAGCGCACCCAGACAGATCTGAAAACCGGTGAGAAAACGCTGTCCAATTTCAGCACCGCACGCATCGCCGTGGGAGATGCCCCCAGTGTCGAATTGAAGGTACCCGAGCCTCGCAGCATGTCCACCCTGGCCTTGCTGGCCATCGACACGCGGCAAGCGCATGGTGAACTGACTTGGCGTCTCGGCCTCATATGGGCCACCTTCAACATGGTTCTGGCGGGTCTGAGTCTGGCTGCCGGGAACGCGCGACGCAACAGCAACTGGAACCTCGTCTACGCCCTGCTGGTCTTCGTCGTGTATTTCAACCTGCTGAGCCTGAGCCAGTCCTGGGTCAGCCAAGGAAAGCTCTCCTGGGTTCCCGCCTTGCTGCTCATTCATGGCGGCCTCACGATTGGTGCCCTGCTGCTGATTTGGTGGAGAGACGGCGCCGTGCTGCCAGGTCGACACGTGAGCCGCAAAGCCCTGACGACGCCACAGGCGGAGGGCACGCCATGAACACCGTACGGAAACTGATCTACCGCACCGTCATCAAGCACGTGCTGGGCGTGACCTTGGCTTTCTCTGCCCTGTTCTTCTTCATTGACTTCGTGGATGAGATCCGCAAGTACAGCGCCCTCGACTCACTGGTCAGTTGCCTCTACATGCAGGGGCAACACTTTTACGACATCTTCCCGATCGGCCTGTTGATCGGCGCCATCATGGCCTTGGCAGGCATGGCACGAACCACAGAGTTCACCATCTTGCGCACCGGAGGGTTGGGGCCGGGCCGTGCACTGAGCTTGCTTGGGGTGCTCGGTGTTTCAGCAGCAGTCCTGATGGTGATCGTCGGCAACTGGGCCGTGCCCTGGACGGAACAACAGCTGACACTGCACAAAGCACAGATTGGCCAACGCGGCACTCTGAAGCTCGGCGGCAGTGGCACGTGGCTGCGCGAACGTCGCGAAATCTCTGGCGAGGCGGCGCACACGGTCACGGTCAACGTCGGTTCCGCAGTCAGCGACACCGAGTTCGGTGCAGTGCGCATTTTCGAATTCGATGGCCAAGGACGCTTGCAACGCCGCTTGTTTGCACAAGAAGCACGCATCCAGCCACTCGGTGGCGAGGTCTCAGTTCAAGGTTCGGTTTGGCACCTCAAGGGGGTCACGGAGGTCGTTTGGCTGTCTCGCGAGCGGCAAATCGATGAGCAGGCCGTGCGCTCAGGCGCACAACTGGTCCGCGAGTCACAGCATGACAGCCTGGCATGGCACAGCAGTCTGACGCCCCTGGTGGTGTCGGCCTCGGTCCTGCCACCTGAAACCATGTCGACATTTGCGCTGTGGCGCTACACCGAGCATCTGGCCAGCAATGCGCAGGCTGCCCAGCGCTACGAAATCGAGTTCTGGAAAAAAAGTTTCTACCCACTGGTGTGCTTGGTGATGGTGGCGCTGGCCCTTCCCTATGCCTACTTGCACGCGCGCAGCGGAGGCATGAGTTTGAAGATTTTTGGCGGGGTGATGTTGGGCATCAGCTTCGTGCTGGCCAACCATATTTCCAGTCACCTGGGGCTGCTGCACGACTGGGAGCCCTGGCTGGCCGCAGCAGCGCCCAGCGTGCTCTACCTGCTCTTGTCCATGAGTGCCTTTGCCTGGCTCGTTCGCTACCGTTGACCCTCACCATGACCAAAAACGGCATCCTGTTGTTCGCCCATGGGGCCCGTGACCCAGCTTGGGCGCAGCCTTTCGAAGCCGCCGCAAACGCTTTGCGTGCTCGGGCCGAATCGCAGCACGCGGAGATTGCACTGGCTTTCCTCGAATTCATGAGCCCCACCTTGCTGGAGGCGGGCCGCCAATTGGCCGCGAAGGGATGCACCCAGGTCACGGTGGTGCCCCTTTTTCTCGGCGCCGGCGGACATGTCCGCAAGGACTTGCCCCGCCTGATGAGCGAGATGGCTGAGCAGCACCCACATGTCCAATGGCGACTGAGTGCGGCAGTGGGTGAAACCGCCATCCTGATCCAGGCCCTCTCCGATGCCGCCTGGGCCTTGGCCCACCAGGAGTGAACCGCCATGAACCTGCACCAGTTCAAGTTCGTCCACGAGGCCGCTCGCCGTAACCTCAACCTGACAGAAACCGCCAAAGCCCTGCACACATCGCAGCCGGGCATCTCCAAAGCGATTCTGGAGTTGGAAGAAGAACTGGGGGTGGACATCTTCGTGCGCCACGGCAAACGCCTCAAGCGCGTGACCGAGCCTGGCCTGCAGGTGCTCAAGTCCATTGAGGTGATCCTGAGAGAGCTCGGTAACCTCAAACGCATTGGTGAGGAATACGCCCTGCAAGACGCCGGCACCCTGTCGATTGCCACCACGCACACACAGGCTCGCTATGTCTTGCCAGAGCCCGTGGCGGCCTTGCGCAAGAAGTATCCCAAGGTCGCCGTGAGCCTGCACCAAGGCACGCCTGAGCAAGTCGCGCAGATGGTGTTGGACGAGGTGGCCGACATCGGACTGGCCACCGAATCACTCAATGACTTCTCGGAGTTGGTCACCCTGCCCTGCTATGAGTGGCAACACGTGGCCGTGATGCCCGCCAGCCACCCACTGGCCTCGGCGCCTCGCCTGACACTCGAGCAGCTGGCGACCGAACCCTTGATCTCCTATCACCCCTCGTTCACCGGTCGTCGTCGCATCGACATGGCCTTTGCGCAGCGAGGACTCAAGCCGAACGTCGTTCTGGACGCCATCGACGCCGATGTGATCAAGACCTACACCAGGCTGGGCTTGGGCATTGGTTTGGTGGCCGAAATGGCCGTGAAAGACGACCCCACCATGAACGCGCCAGGCAGCGACGTCGTGTCTCGCCCGGTGGGGCACCTGTTTGGGCCCAACGTGGCGCGACTGGCCTTCAAGCGTGGTGCTTACATGCGTCAGTTTGTTCTGGCCTTTGCCGAACTGCTGTCTGACAGACTGACCCGCGCCCTGATCATGCAGGCCATCTCATCTCAGCCGGGACAGACGACGAGCGTGGATTACGGCTTGTGAGCGCTTCGGGGCGCAGCCTCGACATCCGACAATCCCGGCAGATCAATGTGCTCGACTTCCTGATCATTGGCCGCGGCTTGCTTGCCTGACACCGTCACGTCACCATAGGACGAGCGCGGCACCTCATCGCCAGACAGGTCATCAAGTTGGAGGTCCAGGCTGAGGGTAGGCTGGGCATCAGGGATGGCCTTGACCGGACGGGTGGCCATCAGGGGCTCCACCTCGCTGTCGTGTGCAGACAAGTCGAAGGGCGCCGCACCAATGGGGCTGCGGGGCTCCGTGGCGAGCAAATCCACGCGCGGCCGCTCACTGCCCTCGCGCTCAGACAGGTCACGTGCGACCGCATACAAGAACAGCAGTTCGCGGTAAGCCGGCAATTCGAAAGTGTCTGCCTCACTCTCGGGACGGGTCAGCGACTTCTCCAGCACCTCCATGGCCTTGGCAGGAGACGGCCACAAGGCTTGCAGACGCTCGATCACACCCGGGTAGTCCGCCAACTCGTGCCCATGCTGGAGGTCGGCCTCCCACGCCGGTGCGTGCGCGTTGAAGCGCTGGTTGAAGGTCGCCTGAACACGCTCGTAATCGGCATGACGCCCCAGCCGCTGATAGATCTCCAGCAACTTGAGGAAAGGCAAGGGACTGGCCGTCACCGAATGAACATGGGATTCCAGCAGATCCACGGCGGCATCGTCCTGGCCCAGCACCACGAAGAACTCAGCCTGCTGCTCCAGATCGATCAGCTCCTCGACCGATACCTCACGCATGACCTCATCGGGCGCAGGTCGAGCCGTCTGCACGGCCGCTACCGCCACCGGTTTGGTCGGCACGCTCGCCGCCACCATAACGGGCTTGAGCTCCGCAGAAGACGGTGCAACGGGCGCAACTGGAACCTGCACCACCGAACGGTTCTCAGGCACAACCGGGGCCACTTCAGCGGCTGGCATCGGATCAGCCTGCGCCACCGGCTCCTGCATTTGCGATTGCCACCACTCTGCCTCGGCTTGCTGACGGCGTCTCAGCTTGACAAACAGCGCTGCGCACAAACCCACGCCACCCAATGCCAGCACACCCAAGATGTACACAAGCCAAGAAGGCCCCTCAGACGCCCGAGCGCCAGTCGCCACACCTGCAGACGCGCCGGACGCCGCTGAATCCACCGGAGCCGCCCGTGCCTGAAGCTGAGCCAACATGCGCTCTTGCGCAAGGAGCTTCTGACGATCACGAGCGATGTCTTCGGGAGAAGTGTTCATCGCCTGCCACAACGCTGCCGCTGCCGCTCGCCTTTCCAGCACCTCGGGAGTGGCTGCGGCGTCATCGACCGAATTCGGCGCACTCAGGGATCCTGACATGCGCAAATCTGGTTGCACGGCGGCATCGGCCTCCACGGGATCCAGCACGAGACGTCCGGCAGGCGGCTGTGCCACCTTGGGAGCCAGAGACAGGCTGGTGCGGGACGAGTCCCCCGTGCCCTCGTCCGAGACTTTGCGCGCGGCCTGAGTCGAAGTCGCAGCGCGCGACGGGGCGGCCGCTTTGGTCGATGCGCGACGTGACGGCACCGCTCCAGGCTGAGCCGAGGACAAGGCAGCCGACTGAGGTGTGCGCGGTGCGTCAGGACCCAGTGCCGAGCCCGAACGCGAGCGCAGGTCGGTCGTTGACAGGGGCGCCTCGCCGGTACTGGGCGCCGCCACGCGACTCAAGGACAAACCCGGCGGATCCGCCAAGGCCACAAACTGGCGATTGATCTTGGCTTGGCAACCGACGACCAAGTGGTAGGTCACGATGAGCTCGTTGACCGGCGTGGTGGTGCGCACCTGTACCGAGGCATCACGTCCTGTGCCACTTGGCAAGGACACCTGTACCTGAGATGGTGAGAGCTTGTCGTCACCAAACAGCACCTCGGCCGAAACGCAATCGGCATCGAGCGTTTCACCCGCCTCCAGTCGAAGCGGCACACTGACGCGAAGGGGTTCGCCAAGAACCGCGTGGCTGACTGGACGTCCGAAGCCCATGCCGTGGGAGGTCCCAGACGCCAAGACGAGCGTCGCACCAGCAAGTGCTGCGGCCGATACCCGCTTAAAGTTGTTCATCTCGGTGCATCATGAGGCCTAGGTTTTCACTCTAGCATGAACATCCCGTGACACTCATCACGGTAAGCCCCCTAAGTGGGCCGATGCATACACTTGAATCTGCGGGGTGATTACCCCAATGACCGTTGCCACACCTTGCCGCTTGAAGACGCCCATGAGCACTGAATTGCTGACTGAACGCCACGGTGACACCCTGGTCCTGACGCTGTCTGGCCCCGCCACACGCAACGCCTTGTCACCCCAGGTGTATGCCGCGGGCGTGGAAACGCTCAACATGGCGGAATCCAACCCCGATGTCCGCGCGGTGGTGATCACGGGTGCCGGGGGACACTTCTGTGGTGGAGGCGATCTGCAGCGACTGGCTCACAACCGTGCTCACGATCTGTCCGCACAGGCGGGCAACATGGACGCCTTTCACCAGTGGGTCGAGGCCTTGCGGTGCTTCCCCAAGCCGGTGATCGCCGCGGTTGAAGGTGTGGCTGCTGGCGGCGGGGTCTCGGTGGCCCTGGCTTGCGATCTGATCGTCGCTGGAGAAAACAGTCGCTTCCTGACGGCCTACAGCAAGGTGGCTCTGTCTCCAGATGGAGGGGCCAGTTGGCACTTGGCTCGCGCCCTTGGGCGCAGTCGGGCACTGGCACTCTTGTGGCTGGGAGAGAGCCAAACCGCACAGCAATGGGCCAGCTACGGTCTGATCCATCAGATTGCCCCGGCCGGCACGGTGCTGGATGAGGCGCTGAAACTGGCATCCCGCCTGGGCGAACTCTCACCCGATGTGCTCGCGAGCATCAAGGAGTTGGTGAACGACGCATCACAACCCTTGCGCGCCCATCTCGACCAGGAAAAACATCATTTCCTGATCAACCTCAGCAAACCTGCGGCAGGGCAAGCCATGGAGGCCTTCCTGAACGGTCGTCAACGCAAGGGATGACGTAGCAAGCCCAGGTCAGCCGACCAGGCGCGAAACCGCCTGCAAACGGGCTGCCAGTTGTGCAAACAGGGCGCTGACGAGTTTGAGCTGTGCCATCGCAATGGGCTGACCCGCCATGCGAGCCGTCAGGATGCCTCGGTTGAGGGTGACCACCAGAACCAGGGTGTCCGACCACCACGACGTGACCGCCTCTTCGAGCGCCTGAACCGTTTCCGGGTCGAGCCAGTGCGTGGTCACTGGCTCGGCATTGGCAAACAGAGAAAATCGCCGCGCGAGCACCGTGCCGTCGGGCAAGTGAACATGCGGATGCATCGCCAACCAGCGCATCTCGTCTGGCAGCGTGTTGTCGATCTGCGTTTGCATCGCGTTGGTGAATCGACTGAAAACGTCTGACTCCAGTGTCTGAGCCAGCACCTTGGAGAGCAGGATCAACTGCACATCCCCGGGGATCCCGGTGTCGCAGCGGAAACGCAACTCCTTGCCGATGATGTACGGCCGCTGGGAATTACCCCACTCTGCGCGCCACCCTGCCGCAGCTTCCACGACATGCCCACCACCAGCCTTGTCCTTGACATGCTTGAACGCATGCCCTTCGGCCTTGGCCCATGACTGCAGCACGCGGGCGTCTTCCGATTCGACATGATCGGGATCGATCAAACGCTTGAGGGCATCAAACATGAGAGGCAAACCTGTGAAGGGGTGAGGGATCGTCAAACGTCCATGGATGAATCAGTGTAAATCACACCCACGCAATCTCACCCGTCATGCCGACGCGCCATGCTCCTGAGTGCATGTGCGCCAGAAGCAGACGCTGTCCACCACAAAAAAGGCCGCGAAACATCGCGGCCTTGGTTTTCATCCGGCAGGATTTACTTGGCGCGACGCTGACGGCTGGCCGCCAGACCGAGCACGGCAGCGCCCAACAGGGCCAACGAACCAGGCTCGGGAACGGTGCCCGGATCGCCGATGCCGCCACCGGTCGTGGAGGTCACGCCCTTCAGGCCCGAAACATACACGGCGCTGTCAAAGATGGAGTCCGACGTGTCGGCAATGGCAATCTCCAGCGTGTGCTCGGACAGAGCCGAATTGATCAGACCCGTGACCGTGAAAACCTGCGTCAGGCCGTTCCACTCGATGTCATACAGACCGCCGCCAACGGGGTTCAGGATGAAGTTGGTGGGGTTGCCAGGGGTGTTGCTGATCAGCTCGCCGCTGGGGAACTTCGCATAGTTCACGCCGTCCACGAAGAAACCAAAGATGTCGGTCACGCTCTGGGTCGGGAATTCATCGGTGGCAAACACGAACTGCATGGATACAGCGTTCAGCCCTGCTGCGAGGGTGAAGTTGTAACGCAAGACGTTGGCGTCGTTCGTGGTGTTGCTCGCCAGTGTGGCCAAAGGCGCATAGCCACTACCACCGACGAGAGCCGTCGAGTAGTTGTTGACCGTGTTGGACAGCGGCACGGAAGCGTTGCCCCCCGACGTCAGGACAACACCATCCTGCATTTGCAGTGTGGGAGTCGAACCGGAGCTGGGAGCCAGGTTGAAGCCGGAATAAGTACCTTGCTGGGTGGCGCCACCCAGAACCAGCGACGAGCCACTCAGGTTGATGCCCGAGCCAGGCGCAATCAGGGCGCTTGTGAGCTGCGCGACGTCGTTGGTCGGGTTGACCACCAGCGCGGCAGAGGCCATCAACGGGCTTGCCACCCCGCAAACCAGACCTGCGCGGAGCAGGTTCATCCAACCCTGTGTTTTGAGCATGAGCATTGTGTTCTCCATAAAGAAAAAGCCATTTGGGGCTTCACCAGCCGCCATAGAGCAATTTCCTTGCCAACAACTCATGACCGAATTTCCCCCAGGGAGAAACCTGACGCCAGGGACTTGGAGATCGTCGCGCGTAAAGAAGCTCGACACTGATATCGTGTGACACACACCGACGACGCTGGCCTGCCAGGAGGGAGTCGAACCCCCGACCGCCCGCTTAGAAGGCGGGTGCTCTATCCAACTGAGCTACTGGCAGACTGAGGCCGCGAGTTTACGTCATGCGCGCCACCGCGACAGCAGCAGCGCGTTGCTGACCACGCTGACACTGCTCAGTGCCATGGCCGCCCCAGCAAGCATCGGGCTGAGCCCCCCAAAGGCCGCCAGCGGGATGCCGATGATGTTGTAGCCAAAAGCCCACGCCAAGTTCTGCCATATCTTGGCCGAGGTCCGACGGGAGATGTCGAGGGCCGCAGGCACGAGGGTCGGGTCTCCACGCATGAGGGTGATGCCGGCAGCGTTCAGAGCGACGTCGGCACCACCTTGCGGGTTGGCCATGGCCATGCCGACATCGGCAGCTGCCAGCGCAGGGGCATCGTTGATGCCATCGCCCACCATGGCGATCACAGCCCGCCCCTTCCGCTCTTCGCCTTGCTGCAAACGCAGAATGTGGTCAGCCTTGTCGCCCGGCAACACCTCTGCAATCACCTGCTGGATGCCCAGTTGTCTGCCGATGTACTCGGCGGCACTGCGGTTGTCACCGGAAATCATGACAGTGCGTACCCCGAGTGCGTGCAGGCCCTGCACGGCTGCAGCAGCTTCTGGCTTGAGTTCATCGCCAAAAGCCATGAGCGCCACGACTTGCCATGCTGCTTGAGTTGGCGTGGAGGCGTCCGACTCGGCACCATGCGGCCCCGCCCCAGGCCGAGCTTGTCGCAACAACCAGGAGACGGTGTGCCCCTGGGCGTGCCAGGCGTCCAGCGTGTTGCGCCAAGCACTCGGTACCACATTGGCACACAACTCGGTCATCCAGCGGGTACTGCCCAAGGCCCACGTTTGAGCCCCCTCCTCCGCAAGGGCAAGGCGCCCCTGGATGCCCCGCCCAGCCACGGTCTGCAGGTCGTGGGCAGCGGGCAAACTCAGGTTCAACCGTATGGCCTCGTCAATCACTGCGCGTGCGAGGGGGTGCTCGCTGCCCCCCTGCAAGGCTGCGGCCATTTGCAGCGCCTGGTTGCGGTCAAGCGCCATGCCCGTGGCGACCTGCCAATCAAGCAGTCTGGGACGCCCCTGCGTGAGGGTGCCTGTTTTGTCGAAGGCCACCACCTGCACATGGTGAGCCACCTCCAGCGCCTCGGGATCTTTGATGAGGATGCCGTGGCGAGCGGCTGCACCGGTCCCTGCCATGATGGCGGCCGGTGTGGCCAGCCCCAATGCGCAGGGACAGGCAATGACCAGCACGGCCACAGCGCGAATCAGCGCCACTTCCCCTCCCAGGCCGGCCCACCACCACCCAAGTCCCGTGACCAGGGCGATGAGGAGCACGGCGGGAACGAAGACCGCAGAGACGCGATCGACCACGCGCTGGATGGGCGCCTTGACCGCTTGCGCCTCCACCACGCGGCGAATGATGTGTGCCAGCATGGTCTGCCCCCCCACTGCCGTGACGCGCATCAGCAGGCGCGCCTCGGTGTTGATGGCACCACCCGTGACGGGGTCACCAGGCGCTTTACTCACGGGCAGCGGCTCCCCCGTCAACAGGGACTCGTCAACATGACCTTGCCCTTCCAGTACCACGCCATCGGTAGGGATGCGCTCGCCCGGACGAACGATGAGAACATCGTCGACCAGCACCTGCTTGAGCGGCACCTCGACCTCTCCCTGCGGACCTTGGCGATGAACTGTCTCAGGCCGCAGTGATTGCAACGCCCGGATCGCGGCCGTGGTTTGGCGCTTGGCTCGGGCCTCAAGGGCCTTCCCCAGCAACACCAGGGTGATCACCACCGCAGCAGATTCGAAATAGAGGTCGGGGGTACGATGTGCCAGGTGCGGATCGGTGGTGTGGCTGTGGCGCCACCACAACCACACCGACAAGCCCCAGGCCGCCGATGTACCCAGCGCGACCAACTGGTCCATGTTGCCGCTGCCTGCCTTAAGAGCCGCCCAACCCGCTTTGTAAAACCGCGCACCCAGCAGGAACTGCACTGGGGTGGCCAGAGCAAATTGCACCCAAGCCGGCCAGAAATGATGGCCCCCCCACAGCATGGGCAGCACAAGCGGAAGGCTGGCCACGCATCCCAACAACACTGCGCCCCAGACATCCCACCAGGGCACCACCTCTTCCACGACGTTGTCGTCGGCATGCTGAACCTGGGCGTGGTAGCCAGCTCGCTCAATGGCTGCCAGCAAGGCTTGAGATTGCGTGTGGATGTCAGCCTCGTCAGACGCATCCATCCATGCCACGGTGGCCGTCTCTGTGGCGAAGTTGACCTGCGCCTGCGCAACGCCGGGGACTTTCTTGAGCGCTCGCTCGACCCGAGCCACACAGGCTGCACAGGTCATTCCCCGCACAGCCAGTTGCACCGTGTGGTCAGGGCTCGTTACCACCCCCATGTCCGACACAAGAGGGGAAACTTCGGATGCAGGCATGGCACAGATATCGGGTTCACTTCACAATGGCGACAGTATCACCTCTTGAAAGGATCCCCGCCATGACAACCCCTGCCACCTATCAGTTCCATGTGACGGGTATGAGCTGCCAGCACTGCGTCAAGGCCATCACGCAAGCGGTTCAGGATCAGGACGGTGAGGCACTGGTCACCGTGGATCTGACACAGGGTCAGGTGACGGTACAGACTGCGCTTGACGAGGAGGCAGTGCGTGAGATCATCCGTGAAGAAGGCTACGGCGTCGCCTGATGAATGCGCCGCTGCACGAATCCCATCTGAGCGCCTGCGGTATCCGCACGCGTGTGTTGCAAGCTGGCGCCAACCTGCGTGCCACCGAGGCGGTGGTGTTGGTGCACGGGAATCCCGGATCTGGCGAAGACTGGGCTGAACTGATGGGTCACCTTGCGCCTTATGGTCGTGCCATTGCGTTGGACATGCCTGGTTTTGGCAAGGCGGACAAGCCCTCTGACTACCCCTATTCGGTCGAAGGCGGCGCCAGCTTTCTGGGAGAGGCGCTGAAGCAGCTGGGCGTCAGCCGTGCGCATCTGGTGCTGCATGACTTTGGTGGACCGTGGGGACTGATGTGGGCCGCCATGTCCCCCCTGTCTGTGGGCAGCCTCACGCTGATCAACACCGGCGTGCTGCTGGGATACCGTTGGCATACGATGGCGCGCATCTGGCGAACTCCCATTCTGGGCGAATTGCAACAATGGTTGACGCATCGGGCGGGCTTCAAGTGGGTCTTGCGCAAGGGGTCACCGCGTGCGTTGCCGGAGGCGTTTCTGGATCGCATGTACGACGATCTGGACACGGGCACGCGCAGGGCCATCTTGAAACTTTACCGAGCGACATCGGAGCCCAGCCAGGGCGCAGAGTTGCTGGCGAAATTGTTGCGCCCGCATCGTTGGCCCACACTGGTGGTCTGGGGGGATGCCGACCCTTATCTGCCTGTGCCCTTGGCCGAGCGACAGAAAGACGTGTTTGCCCAGGCTGAAGTGGTTCTGCTACCCGGCAGTGGCCACTTTCCTTTTGCCGACAATCCGGAAGCCGTGGCCCAGGCTGTGACGCCCTTCCTGGCGCGTCAACTGGGGCACGCCGACCAACCATGAACGCCGTCAGGACGACACCGAGATGAGCAAAGACAGGGACAGCCAGTGGCAGCAGCAGAAAACCGACGAGGTTTCAACCTTCGAGCAGTCGGGATTCACTCACTCCAGCACGCTCGATTCCCGCCTGGGCGAAGACAGGCCACGCCAGCGGCCTTCGTCGCGTCGCAGCAGGCACAGTCGCAAGCCTTCCTGGCTGCTGCTCTTGATCTTGATGGTGGTGCTGGCCATGGTGGCCGTGCTGAAAGTGGTCACATATCTGACGTGAGCGCTTGCCGTGGCACTGTGCGCGCTGAAGCTCACTTCCTGGCCCGACTCGGTCGCTTGGATTTGCCATCCTTCAGAGAGGTTTGCTGGTTGATCTGATCCAACCAGAGCAAGGTGTCCATCTGCGCGAGGAAATGGCCCAGGTAATCGGGTGAGAGGCTGCGCATGAGGGCCAGCGAGCGCAGCATGAGCCGGTGGGAATTGAGCGGGCCGGCGTTGTCCGGGCCGCGGTCGATGGCCTGCGCCACCTGCTGGTCTGCTGCGATCTTGGTCCAGACGGTGCTGAAGCCGCGCACGCTTTTCAGGTCGTTGGCGTTGCCGCCGTCTTCCGGATCGGCATTCGACACCTGCGCCTGCGTGCGATCATGGATGTAGCGGTTCAGCCGGGTCAGCGGTGCGGCGTGTGCCGAGGGCATCCTGGGTGTGGCTGCGGGTCCGCCTGAAGCCGCTCCACCGGACGACGTGGCCTGGGCCACACGCTGAGCGTAGTCTTGCACGGCAGCTTGCAGGCGCTGTGTCAAGTGCCGTCGCACCGGGTCGGGCTGCGTGGCCAGACGGCGTTCAAGCACCTCCAGGTAATAGAAGCGGGCCGGGTCGTGGCGATCAGCCCCCGCTTCACGCAGCGCGTCCAGGGTGAGTTCGCTCATGGCTGGGCAGACGAGGTGGGCGCCGCTGGGATCACCGCTTGGGATGCCGTTTTGGGCACCGGTGCCATCTCGACGCGCCGGTTGAGTGCCCTGCCCTTTTCATCGGTGTTGGGCGCCACGGGTTGCTCGGCGCCGAAGGCGGCGGCAAAGACCTGGGACGAGGGCATGCCGGCGTCGATCAGGGCGCGGGTCACGGTCAAGGCGCGCTGGGCCGACAGCTCCAGGTTGTCCGCAAAGCGGCGGTTGCCGTCGCGCAGCAGGGTGTCGTCGGTGAAGCCGCTGACCATCAGCATTTCCTGGCGTTCGCCCAGGTAGACGCGCAGGGGCTGCACCAGGCTTTGGAGCAACTGGCGACCGTCAGCTCGCAGCTGGTCCGAGCCGGTGTCGAACAGGACGCTGCCGCTGATGCCGATGCGGCCGTCGTTGAGGGTGACGCGGCCGCTGGCCAAGGGGCCGGCCAGGGCGTGCTCCAGGGCGATGCGACGCTGCTCTTCCTGTTGGCGCTTTTCGACCTCCTGCTTGAGGCTGCTCACCAGGTCCATCTGCACCACAAGCATGCCCACCAGGATCAGGACGAAGGCGCCCAGCAAGCCGGACATGAGGTCGCCGAAGACGGCCCAGACTGGGGCCGTCTGCTCGATGGCGTCGTCCCGGTCGTCCAGGTCCATCATCGGGCGCCCCCTTCGGCGGACGCCAGGGCCTTGCCATGCAGGCGGCGCAGGTCTTCGACGATGCCTTGCTGCGAGCTGATGCTGAGGTCGATCACCTCACGGGCCTGGGCCACGTAGTAGGCAAGCTGCTCGTCGCTGCGGGTGAGGGACTGACCGATGGCGCTTTCGATGCCCTGCAGGCTGCTCACCAGCTTGTCGCTGGTCTCGCTGAACAGGTTGACGCCATGCGCGAAGGACTCGCCCAGGCTGGACAGCTCGACGGCGCTGGCAGCCACGCGGGCGGCCACCTCGTCGACCTGACCGGCTTGCTGGCCCAGGGCGCTCGTGAACTGGGCTCCGGCCTCTTGCAAGACAGTGGTGGCCGAGTGGACCATGGACTCGATCGCCGCGCGCTGCTGGCCGGTGGCCTCGTTGACGGACTGCAGCAAGGTGCCGAGCTGAGCCATCATGGCGGTGCGCTCGGAGAGGGCGAGGTTGTCGCGCTCGCTGATCTGCGCCATGTCGCGACGCAGTTGCACGATGACCTCGGCGGCGGCCTGTGGCACTTCGGAAGCGGTTTGCAGCAGACTGTTGAGCGGCGCTTCCAGCGCGGTGCCCAGGGTGGCGAGGTGCTGGGCCACGGCGGCCTGCAGGGCGTCGAGACGCTCGACGGCGGCGCGGCCACGTTGCGCCTCTTCGTCGCGCAGGGCCTGCAGCTCGGTGCGCCAGAGGGTGCTCAGCTGGTCCATGCGCTCGCCTTGCGAGGCGATCCACTGTTGCTCGGAGGCCAGGCGGGCGCGCACCAGCTCTTCGGACTGGCTCAGCAGCTGGGTCACGCTGGCCAGGGTCTGGCTGACGTGCTGGCTGGCGCGCTCGGTGATCTGGCCAGCAGCGCTCTCCAGCGTCTGGCAGACGGTCTGTTGTTGGGCCAGCGTCTGGCTGCCGACGCGTTGCCATTCGGCGGCCAGCGAGGCGGCGGTGCTGTCCATGGTCTGCTGCCAGGCGGCCAGGCGTTGCTGGTCGGCCGTGGTTTGCGCCGCTTGTGCTTGCGCAGCACTGTCCTGCAGCGAGGTCAACACTTCGCGGGCACGCTGTGCAAAGGTGTCGGTGAAGCCCTGCAGGGCGCGGTCGAGACCGCCCACCAAGTTCTCGTTAGCCAGGGTCTGGCTGTGCTGAGCGGTCGTCCAGCTGGCGGCCACCTGCGCGGCCTGTTCGCGGATCTGCGCGGATGCCGCTTCCAGCGCTTGGCACACGGCCTGTTGCTGGCTCACGGTCTGAGCGCCCGCCTGCTGCCATTCGGCTGCGAGCGTCGTCGCCAGGGTGGCCATCGTGCCCTGCCATTCGCTCAGGCGCTGCTGGTCGGCGGCCACCTGGGCGGCCTGGGCCTGCGCAGCGGCGTCTTGCTGCGCCAGGAGCACGGCGGCGGCGCGTTGCTCGAAGGCATGGGTGAAGGCTTGCAGGGCGCCATCGAGCCCGGCCAGCAGTTGCTGCTGGGTGTGGCTCTGGGTTTGCAGGGACGAGGTCCAGGTGTCGGCCACCTGGCGGGCGGTGCCCTCCCACTGCGCGCTCAGGCCGTTGAGCTGAGCCTGGGTGGCGTCGATCAGGCGCTGGTGGGTGCGCTGCGATTCCTGCGCGATCTGGCTCATGGCGGTCTCGACCATGGGCTTGAGCGTTTCTCCAGCGACGCGGGCGCTGGCGGTGAGGCTGTCTTGCAAGGCCGTGCCCACGCGCTGGGCCAGATCGGTGTAGGCGGTGGCGGCTTCGCGGTGGAAGGCCTGCTGCTGGGCCAGCAGTTGGGCGTCGAGCTGTTCGCTACGGCGCTCCAGACCGGTCATCAGGGACTGCAAGCGGTCAACCAGCACCGGCATGGCGTCGGCCTGGGCTTGCAGGGCCTTGAAGGTGGCGTCACGCTGGTGGGCGCCGGACAGCGGACGCAGGGTGGTGGCGATGTGGGCGTCGAGCTGACGCACGACCTCGATGCGCTCGCGGCGGCTCATGGCCGACATCAGGCCCAGCAAGGCGGAAGCGGCCACACCGGCCACCGAGGTGCCGAAGGCCAGGCCCAGGCCCTTGATGGGCGCGGCCAGGGCGGCACGGATGGCTTCCAGGTTGGCGGAGCCTTCGAGCGCGAACACGGCGCCCTTGAAGGTGACGACCATGCCCAGGAAGGTGCCCAGCATGCCGAGCATGACCAGCAGGCCGACCAGATACGGTGTGAGCGCCGGGCCGGGCATGGCCACGCGCTGGCCTTCGATGCGCAGGCGCACGGGGTGCTGCAGGCTGGGGTGCAGACGCTGGACCCAGGCACTCAGGTCCGTCAGCTCAGACGGGATCTGGGCCAGCGCCTCGCTCAGGCTGTTGGTGGCCGCACGGAAGCGCCGCAGTTCCAGGGCCCCCAGGATGTACACGCCGCCGATCACGGCGGTCATGGTCAGGGCCATCCAGCTCGCCCCGACAAAGCCCCAGCCCACCCAGCCGACGGCCACGAGTCCGATGATGAAGATGACGGTCATCATGAATTTGTTCATTGTGATTCGCTGTTCTCGCTGTGTTCTGGTTGTGCTGGGGGGGCGGCTTGCGGGCTTGGCGCATCGGTGGCGTTCTGGGCGGCCTCCATCAGGCCCACCACGGGTTGCAGGCGTTGCTGCAACTCGGCCAGCATCATGTCGCGCATGTCGTGCTCGAAGGCGGCGATCCATCCTCCGGACTGACGCCAGCGGATGGGGTCGTCGTCGCCCCCCTGCCCCGTGATGGCCTGCTGGTGGTGCTGGCGCCAGTGCTCCAGACGCCGCTCCAGGTAGACCGGCACGCTGGCCCACAGCTTTTGCTCGCGGGGGCCCAGCATCTGCTCCATGACGGCATCCAGGGCCACCAACTGGCGCAAGGCCGGCGAGCCTTTGGACAGCATCTGACGCACCTGGGCGCGCAGGGCCCCCACGGTGGTTTCCATCTGCTTTTGCAGGCCCAGGTAGCGCTGGTAATGCGGCGCGTACTTGGACTCGTTGCGAGCGTCGTCTTCTTCCAGCGTGTGCAGCAGGGTGCGAGGTGCGGCGGGCAATACGGGGCGCGCCGGTGTCACCTTGGCGGTGATCAGGGCCGTCAGATCGGCCTTGACCTGATTGACCTGCAGGGCCACCGCGCGGGCGTCCACCGCCTGGCCGCGCAACTTGGTCTGCGAGGGATAGGACGCGATGGTCTGCAGCGCGCCATCGAGCTTGACGGCATCGAAGGCGCTCAGCCAATGGCCGAGCCGCTCTGCCACGTCATGGCGCGCCGACTCGCCATCCACCTGCGCCCATTCCTGGAGCAAGCGGACCAGCCGTGAACTGCCGAGACGGTGCTGCAAATCCTGTCCTTCCGTGCCACGCGCAGAGGTGGCTGCTTTGGGGTGAAATCGATTCCCGCACGAGCGCCTGGCAACAGGCCCCGTCGGCGGACGAAACCGCGTATTTTCATTCAGGACGAAGGCCGTACCGCCCGATGAGTGTGCGGAGACGCTGTGACAGCCCATTAGGATCGATATCTTGCAACGTTTCAATAATATTTGTATAGTTGGCATATGGAACAACGCACCGCCATCACTGTCTTCGAGTCACTCTCCTCCGGGGTCCGCCTGGATGTGTTCCGCTTGCTGGTCCGCATGGGCCAGGAAGGCATGGTCGCCGGGGACATCGCCACCACGCTGGAGGTGCCCCCCACCAACCTGTCGTTTCACCTGAAGGCGTTGACCCACGCCGGTCTGGTCACGGCCACCCAGGAGGGGCGCTTTCAGCGCTACCGCGCCAACCTCACGTTGATGTCGGAGTTGATCGCCTACCTGACGGAAGAGTGCTGCGCAGGGCAAACCGAGTTGTGCCTACCGGTCGATCCGCAGGCGATCTGCAAGTCGTGCTGACAGATTCCCTCCTCAGTGAAGTTCGTCATTTTGCCCATCATTTTGATAATTCAAGGAGTTTGAAAATGAAGTCGATTCAAGTGTTTGACCCGGCCCTGTGCTGCAGCTCCGGTGTGTGCGGGGTCGAGGTCGATCAGGCGCTCGTGACCTTCGCGGCCGACATCGACTGGGCACGCCAGAACGGCGCCCAGATCGAACGTTTCAACCTGGCCCAGCAGCCGCTGGCCTTTGCCGAGACGCTGGCCGTCAAGAACTTCCTGGAGCTGTCGGGGCAGGAAGGCCTGCCGCTGACCCTGGTCGATGGCCAGATTGCCCTGGCCGGCCGCTACCCTTCGCGCGACGACCTGGCCCGCTGGGCCGGCATCACGACCAACGCCGCGCCGACGACAGGCGGATGCTGCGCAGGCAGCCGTTGCTGCTGAGCGAGGCCGGAGCACGCCATGCAGTTTCTGGATCAGCCGCCGCGCTTTCTCTTCTTCACGGGCAAGGGGGGCGTGGGCAAAACCTCGCTGGCCTGCGCCACGGCCGTGCGCTTGGCCGAGGCCGGGCGCCGTGTGTTGCTGGTGAGCACCGACCCAGCGTCCAACATCGGGCAGGTGTTCGGCGTCCAGATCGGCAATCACATCACCGCCCTGCCCGCCGTGGCGGGGCTGTCGGCGCTGGAGATCGACCCGCAGGCCGCAGCGCAGCTCTACCGCGACCGCATCGTGGGGCCGGTGCGCGGCGTGCTGCCGGAGCCCGTGGTGAAAAGCATCGAAGAACAACTCTCAGGTGCCTGCACCACCGAAATCGCTGCGTTTGACGAGTTCACCGGCCTGCTGGTCGAGTCGCCCCTGACCCAGGACTTCGATCACATCGTGTTTGACACGGCCCCCACCGGCCACACCATCCGCCTGCTGCAACTGCCGGGGGCCTGGAGCGGTTTTCTGGAAGCCGGCAAAGGGGACGCCTCGTGCCTGGGCCCGCTGGCCGGATTGGAGAAACAGCGCACGCTGTACAAGGCGGCGGTCGAGGCCCTGGCTGATCCCAGCCGGACGCGACTGGTGCTGGTGGCCCGTGCCCAAGGCGGCGCCTTGCGCGAAGCGGCCCGCACGCATGACGAACTGGCCGCCGTCGGTCTGACGCGACAGCATCTGGTCATCAATGGCCTGATGCCCGCCCGCGAAGGCGAGCAGGATGCGCTGGCCGCCGCGATCCAGGCGCGAGAAGCCGCGGCACTGGCCGATCTGCCCCCATCGTTGCGCGACTTGCCACGCGATGACGTCGCGCTCCAGCCCTTCAACCTGGTGGGGCTAGACGCCCTGAAACACCTGCTGTCCGACGCATCCCCCGCCCCCGTCGACACCGCGTCCGTGGTCCTGCCAGAAGTCGACCAGGCTGCGCGCCTGTCATCCCTGGTGGACGACATCGCCCAGGACGGACACGGCCTGATCATGCTGATGGGCAAAGGCGGTGTGGGCAAAACCACGCTGGCGGCTGCCGTGGCGGTCGAGCTGGCCCACCGTGGTCTGCCCGTACACCTGACCACCTCCGACCCGGCTGCGCACCTGACCGAAACCCTGCAAGGCAGCTTGGACAACCTGACCGTGAGCCGGATCGACCCGCACGAGGTCACCGAGCGCTATCGCCAGCAGGTGCTGGCCACCAAGGGCGCCAAGCTGGACGCGCAAGGGCGCGCCATGCTGGAAGAAGACCTGCGCTCGCCCTGCACCGAGGAAATCGCCGTCTTCCAGGCCTTCTCGCGCATCATCCGCGAGGCTGGCAAGAAGTTCGTGGTGATGGACACCGCGCCCACCGGGCACACCTTGTTGCTGCTGGACGCCACCGGCTCCTACCACCGTGACATCGTGCGCCAGATGGGCGACACGAACGTGCACTTCACCACGCCGATGATGCAGCTGCAGGACCCGAAGCAGACCAAGGTGCTGATCGTGACCCTGGCGGAAACCACCCCGGTGCTGGAAGCCGCCAACCTGCAGGCCGACCTGCGCCGCGCCGGCATCGAGCCCTGGGCCTGGGTCGTCAACAACTGCGTGGCCGCCACCCAGCCGCAATCGGCCCTGCTCCAGCAGCGCGCCTGCCACGAGCTGCGCGAGATCGACCTGATTCGCACCCAACACGCGAAGCGCCACGCCATCGTGCCCCTGCAACAGCAAGAGCCGGTGGGCGTGCAGCGCCTGCTGGCCTTGTCCGAGCTTTCCCCTCTTCCTGACCTCACCCCTTCTGGAGCCTGACATGGCTGACAAGATCCACAACGTGCTCTTCGTGTGCACGGGCAACTCCGCCCGCTCCATCATGGCCGAGAGCCTGCTCAACGGTCTGGCACCCCATCGCTTCACCGCTTGGTCTGCTGGCAGCCACCCCAAAGGCCAGGTGCACCCCTTGGCCCTGCAGGTGTTGACCCACCTGAACCTGCCACACGAAGGTCTGCGCAGCAAGAGCTGGAACGAGTTCGCCGGCCCCGATGCCCCGCCGCTCGACTTCGTGTTCACCGTGTGCGACAACGCCGCTGGCGAAGTCTGCCCCGTGTGGCCCGGTCAGCCCGTCACGGCCCACTGGGGCGTGTACGACCCCGCAGCGGTCACCGGCACCCCGGCGCAGCAACAACACGCTTTCGAGGAAGTCGCCCAGATCCTCAAGCGTCGCATCGACTTGATGCTGTCACTGCCCCCTGAGAAGCTGGCTTCGCTTTCCATCCAGGCCGACCTGCAGGCCATCGGCAAACTCTGACGCTCCCGAGCCCACCATGACCACCCACGTCCTGATCCTTTGCACCCACAACTCGGCACGCAGCGTGCTGTCCGAGGGCATGCTCAACCACCTCGCCGCCCAGCTCGGCAAGGATGTGAAGGCGCACAGCGCCGGCAGCGCGCCCAGCGGTCGCCTCAACCCCTTCGCCATCGAAGCCCTGAACCGCGCCGGCATCGACACCTCGGCCTACCGCAGCAAGAGCTGGGACGAGTTCACCACGCCCGACGCGCCCCCGCTGTCCATCGTCATCACCGTGTGCGACAGCGCCGCGGCCGAAACCTGCCCGGTGTTCTTCGGCGGCAACGGCCACCCGGTCAAGGTGCACTGGGGCTACCCCGATCCATCCAATGCCGAAGGCGGCGACGAGGGCAAGCGCCGTGCCTTCGAGCTGACCCGCCAGGCCATTGGCTACAAGATGCTGCAACTGCTGTCCCTGCCGCTCGATGCGATGAGCCGCGACGCCTTGCAGGCCGCGCTCGACGACATCGCGCGCAGCTGAACCACACACAACACGGAGTTTTCCAAAATGGGACTGTTTGAACGTTATCTGACCGTGTGGGTGGCCCTGGGCATCCTCGCGGGTGTGGGCCTGGGCCTCTTGAGCCCCGATGCCTTCCAGGCGATCGCTGCGCTGGAATACGCCCAGGTCAACCTGGTCGTGGCCGTGTTCATCTGGGTGATGATTTATCCGATGATGATCCAGATCGACTGGGGCGCCGTCAAAGACGTGGGCAAGAAGCCGCAAGGTCTGATCCTGACCTTGGTGATCAACTGGCTGGTCAAGCCCTTCACGATGGCAGCCCTGGGCGTGCTGTTCTTCCAGTACGTCTTTGCGCCTTGGGTTGATCCGCAATCGGCCAGCGAGTACATCGCCGGCATGATCCTGCTGGGCGTGGCCCCCTGCACCGCCATGGTGTTCGTGTGGAGCCAACTGGTCAAGGGCGATGCCAACTACACGCTGGTGCAGGTGTCGGTGAACGACCTGATCATGGTGGTGGCCTTTGCGCCCATTGCCGCTTTCCTGCTGGGCGTCACCAACGTGACCGTGCCTTGGGAAACACTGGTGCTGTCCACCGTGCTGTACGTGGTGCTGCCCTTGATCGCCGGCATGGCCACCCGCCATGTGCTGGCGCGCCGCTCCAGCCATGCCGTGGCCGACTTCACAGCCAAGCTCAAGCCCTGGTCCATCGTGGGCCTGATCGCCACCGTGGTGCTGCTGTTCGGTTTCCAGGCCGGCACCATCGTGGCCAAGCCGGGCGTGATCTTGCTGATCGCCATTCCGCTCACCCTGCAGACCTACGGCATCTTCGCCATCAGCTACCTGGCCGCACGCTGGATGAAGCTGCCGCACAACGTGGGCGGCCCCGCCTGCCTGATCGGCACGTCCAACTTCTTCGAGCTGGCCGTGGCCGTGGCCATCTCGCTGTTCGGCCTGAACTCGGGCGCCGCGCTGGCCACCGTGGTGGGTGTGCTGGTAGAAGTGCCGGTGATGTTGTCACTGGTGGCCATGGTCAATCGCAGCAAGGGCTGGTACGAACAAGGACAATGCGCAGCATGAGCGACACCATCATTTATCACAACCCCAAGTGCGGCACCTCCCGCAACACCCTGGCCCTGATCCGCAATGCCGGCATCGAACCGCAGGTGATCCTGTATCTGGAGACCCCGCCCAGCCGCGATCAACTGGTGAAGCTGATCGCCGACTGCGGCCTGAGCGTGCGCGAGGTGCTGCGCGCCAAGGGCGACCTGTATGACGAGCTTGGCCTAGCCGACCCCAAATGGACGGACGACGAGTTGCTGGACTTCATGGTGGCCCACCCCATCCTGATCAACCGCCCCATCGTGGTCACGCCCAAGGGCACGGCCCTGTGCCGCCCGTCGGAGAAGGTGCTCGACATCCTGCACCAACCTCAGCAAGGCGCTTTCAGCAAGGAGGACGGCGAAGTCGTGATCGATGCACAAGGGCAGCGCCGTGTCTGAGCCGTCTGCCGCCCTGCCCGAGCTGCCCCAGGTCGCGGCCGAACACTTCCGTGTGCCCGACCCGGCGCTGCTGCGTCCTGCCCAGCCTACCACGCACGCCCCGCGCATCCTGATGCTCTATGGCTCGCTGCGTGAGCGCTCCTTCAGCCGCCTGCTGACCGAAGAGGCGGCACGCCTGCTGCGGGCGATGGGGGCCGAGGTCAAGATCTTCAACCCCAGCGGCCTGCCGCTGCCCGATGACGCCCCCGAGTCGCACCCCAAGGTGGCCGAACTGCGCGAGTTGACCCAGTGGTGCGAAGGCATGGTCTGGTGCTCCCCCGAGCGCCACGGGGCCATGACGGGCATCATGAAGGCGCAGATCGACTGGATCCCCCTGAGCGTAGGCGCTGTACGGCCCACCCAAGGCAAGACGCTTGCCGTGATGCAGGTCTGCGGCGGCTCGCAGTCCTTCAACGCCGTCAACCAGATGCGGGTGCTGGGCCGCTGGATGCGCATGATCACGATCCCCAACCAGTCCTCGGTGGCCAAGGCCTTCATGGAGTTCGATGACAACGATCGCATGAAGCCCTCCAGCTACCACGACCGGGTGGTGGATGTGATGGAGGAACTGCTCAAGTTCACCCTGCTCACGCGCGACATCAGCCCTTATCTGGTGGATCGCTACAGCGAGCGCAAGGAGAGCGCCGAAGCCCTGATGAAACGGGTGAACCTGCGCTCGATCTGAACGCCCCTGGGAGGCACCGAGGACTAGAATGAAAACTTCGATGCTCCCCGTTGAGGGTGACACATGGAACTGCTGCTGACACTGCTGCACGGCGGCGCCGGAAGCCTGGCGTCCTACTTGGCGGCCCACGTGTTGCTGTGCCTGCTGCCAGCCTTCTTCATCGCCGGCGCCATGGCCGCGCTCATCCCGAAAGCCAGCATCACACGCTGGCTGGGGCGGCATGCCCCCGCCCATGTCTCCTACCCTGCTGCGGCCCTGGCGGGCTCTCTGATTGCAGTCTGTTCCTGCACCATCGTGCCGCTGTTCGCCGGCATCTACCGCAAAGGCGCTGGCATCGGCCCGGCGGTCACCTTCCTGTTCTTCGCGCCGGCGGGCAACATCATGGCGCTGGCCTACACCGGCAGCATCCTGGGCGTGGAATTCGCGCTGGCCCGTCTGGTGCTGTGCCTGCTCTTTGGCATTGGCATCGGCCTGCTGATGGCGCAGATCTTCTGGCAAGACGATGCCCAGCACGACAGCGAAACCGACACGCTGTTCGCCGACCAGGCCACCATTGCCCCGGCGGCACTGGGCGTGCTGCTGTCCTTGGTGGCGCTGCTGATTGCGGGCACCCTCAAGCTGTGGCCGCTCACAGCCACGTTCGCCAGCATTGAGCTGCCCGTTTCTGGGGCACAAGCCTGGCAGACCACCTTGTTCAATTGGCTGCCGTTTGATGCCAGCAAGGGCGAAGAAGGGGTGAGCTTGCAGGGCTCCCTCCTGATCGGCTTGCTGCTGCTGATCAGCGCCACCGCCTGGCGGGGCCTGGAAGACATCATCGAAGGCGCCAACCGCTGGACGTGGACGGCGCTGGGTTTGGCGGCCCTCACCTTGCTGGTGGCATCGCTTCAACTCAAGCCCACCCCTGAAGGCCTGATGGTGGGCCTCACCGGGCGGATCATTGGTGTGGCGCTGGCGATGGGCGCCACTTGGCACTTTGCGCGCCAGTTGCCAGCCGACGACTGGCGAAGCTGGCTGTGGGAGGCCTGGCGCTTCGTCAAGCAGATCTTCCTGTTGCTGGTCGTCGGGGTGTTCATCGTCGGCATGGTGCGCGAGGTCATCCGCCCCGAATGGATCGAGGCCCTGGCAGGCAGCAACACCGTCCTCGCCAACGCCGTCGCCGTCGGGTTCGGCGTCTTCATGTATTTCCCCACCCTGGTGGAGGTGCCCGTGGCCCGCATGTTCCTGGACCTGGGCATGCACCCTGGCCCCCTGCTCGCCTACCTGATGGCCGACCCCGAACTCAGTCTGCAAAGCATGTTGATGGTGGCGGCCGTGATTGGTCGCCGCAAGACGGCTGCCTATGTGGGCCTGGTGGCCCTGTTCAGCGTGTGCGCTGGCCTGACCTTTGGCACCTGGGTTGATGGTGCGCGCTGGACCGCCGCGGGCCTGGCCAGCGGACTCTTCCTCGCCGTGTTGCTGCTCACCCGTGCTTGGGTGCGTCTGCATCCGTCCGCGCCACCGGCCAACTGACTGAGACCTCTCCAAACACAAGGAATCGCCATGCTGACGGTCAAAATCCTGGGATCTGGCTGTGCCAATTGCAAGAAGCTTGAAGCCGTGGCGCGTGAAGCCGCAGCACAGGCAGGCGTCGAGGCCGAGTTCGTCAAAGTGACAGACATGAACGACATCTTGTCCTTCAACGTCATGTCGACGCCTGCGCTGGTCATCAATAACAAAGTCGTCAGCAGCGGCCGTATTCCCAGTCTGGCCGACATCCAGAAGTGGTTGACGGCCTGACTCACGGCATCATTGGACTGTCCTGAGTCTTCCACAACGTACCGATATGCCCTACCTGCTGCAAGTTGACTTCCCTTACGAAGGCCCCTGGGGCGAAGAGATGGCTGCAGCCATGTCCGGTCTGGCCCAATCCATCGCCGAGGAACCAGGTCTGATCTGGAAAATCTGGACCGAGAACCAGGCGACCCAGGAGGCCGGTGGCATCTACCTCTTTCAAGACCAGCCCAGTGCCGAAGCCTATCTGGCGATGCACACCCAGCGTCTGAAGGGTTTCGGTGTGCCGCAGGTCAATGGCAAGATCTTTGCCGTGAACGATGCCCTCTCACGGATCGACCGTGCCCCATTGTGAACGTGCCTGTCAGCCAGGCACCTCAACTTCCACCCGCTTGACACCCTCTCACCACCCGGACAGCCCCAATTGAACATGTCGGCAGCATTACGCATCAGTTTGATCTACTTGCTGCTGGCCAGCGCCTGGATCTGGCTGTCTGACTCTTTCGCGCACCTGCTGCCCATCCCGACATGGTGGTCAACGGACATTCAAACCCTCAAGGGTGAACTGTTTGTCACCCTCACCGCTGGCCTGCTGTACTGGCTGATCCGCAGGGAGGAGCGTCGTCAGGAAGAATTACAGGCGGAGTTGCGTCAAACACGCGCCCGGCTCGAGCACTTTGTGGATGTCAGCCCCGCGGTCATCTATGTGTTTGAAAAGCAAGATGCGCACCCCAGATTGCGGCTGTCCTACCTCAGCGCGAACATCGAGCGCCTGACAGGGTTCAGTGCCACGCATTTTTTCCAGCACCCCGCCACGGCCGCCGAACGCTTGCACCCAGATGACCAGGCACGTGTGCGAGAACACCTGCGCCGTGCTGCCGACGACGGCACCGAGCTCAATCTCCAGTACCGCTGGCTTCACAGCGACGGGCAGTATCGCTGGATCGAAGACCGCGCCACCATCAATCGCAATCCCATGACCGGCAAGACCGAACTTGTGGGCAACTGGCGCGACATCAGCCAGTCCAAACAAGACGAGTTGCGCCTGCAAGCCGCGGAGGAGCGCTGGCGCTTTGCCATTGATGGCAGCGAAATCGGGCTGTGGGACTGGAACGTGCCGGACAACACGGTGTTCTTCTCCACACGCTGGAAGACCATGCTGGGCCACGAAGACAGCGAGATCGGCAATGCACTGTCGGAGTGGTCGTCACGCGTCCACCCAGACGACCTGCCTGCGGTTCAGGCTGACGTCGAGAAGCTCCTGAGCACCCCACATGCACAGTACAGCAACGAACACCGCGTCCGGTGCAAGGATGGCAGCTACATCTGGATCCTGGACCGTGGCAAGGTGGTCGAACGCAACGAGCAAGGCGATGCCGTTCGCGTGATCGGCACCCACACCGACCTGAGCGCGCTCAAGCAACGCGAGGCGGCGCTCGATCTGCACGCTGGCGTGTTCATGAACAGCCTGGAAGGCATCGTGATCTGCGGACCCGATCAACGCATCGAATCCGTCAACCGCACGTTCACCGACATCACTGGCTACACCGCCGAAGAAGCGATCGGGCAGCAGCCCTCGTTTCTCAGTTCAGGTCGCCATGACACCGACTTTTACCGGCAGATGTGGCAGCAGATCGAACAAACCGGGCGCTGGCAGGGAGAAATCTGGAACCGACGCAAAGGCGGTGAGGTCTACATCGAGTGGCTCACCATCAACGTCGACCACGCACCAGACGGCAGCGTGCGTCACTACTACGCCATCTTCAGCGACATCAGCGAACGCAAGGCCAATGAAGAAAAGATCCGGCACATCAGTCAGCATGACACCCTGACCAACCTGCCCAACCAGTCGGTGCTGAGAGACCGTCTGGGCCTGGCTTTGGCCCACGCACAGCGCAATCAGGAACCGCTGGCTGTTCTGTTCATGGACTTGGACCGCTTCAAGATCATCAACGACTCGCTCGGCCCCACGGCCGCCGACGCCTTGTTGGTCGAGGTGGCGCATCGTCTGACCCAGACCGTCCGGCACCAGGACACGGTGTCACGCCAAGGCGGCGACGAGTTCACCTTGCTGCTGCCCGAGGTGGATGCCGCCGACGCCGCCCACGTGGCCCAGAAGCTGCTGAAGTGCTTTGCCGAGCCCTTCCAGGTGTCCGGCCAGCAATTGGTGGTCACCCCCTCGATTGGCATTGCCGTCTACCCTGCCGATGGTCATGAGATCGACACCCTCTTGCAAGCCAGCGACATGGCGATGTACCGCGCCAAAAGCGACGGCGGCAACACCTTCCGCTTCCATACTGCCGACATGCACCAGCGCGTGAGCAAGACCTTGCGGCTGGAAAACGACCTGCGCAAGGCCTTGCGGCAAGGCGAACTGCTGCTGCACTTCCAGCCCCAGGTCTCGTTCACCAGTGGCAAAGTCGTCGGCTGCGAAGCCCTCGTTCGCTGGCAGCACCCGGAAACGGGCCTGATGCCGCCAGCCGAGTTCATCCCTGTCGCCGAAGACAGCGGTCTGATCGTCCCCATTGGCGACTGGGTGCTGTACGCCGCCACCCGTCAATGCCGGGCCTGGCAACTCGCAGGCCTGCAGGAACTGGTGGTGGCCATCAACGTCTCCACGGTTCAGTTCCGGCAAGATGACTTCGCCCAATCGGTGCAGCACGCCCTTACAGTCGCCAACCTCGCACCGCGCTTCCTGGAAATCGAAATCACTGAAAGCGTGATGGCCGACAACCCGGAGCGCGCCATCCGCACGATCCGCCAGCTTCACGACTTGGGGGTTCAGTTGTCGATTGACGATTTCGGTACGGGCTACTCGTCGTTCTCTTACCTCAAACGCTTCAAGATCCACAAGCTCAAGATCGACCAAAGCTTTGTGCGTGATCTGAACACCGATGGCAACAGCGCCTCGATCGCGCAGGCCATCATCTCCATGGCCCACAGCCTGGGCCTGTCCGTGATCGCCGAAGGGGTGGAAACGCCCGAGCAGGCTCATTGGCTGGCCACCCACCAATGCAATGAAGCCCAGGGCTATCTGTATGCCCGCCCCATGCCAGTGAATCAGTTCGAGACCTGGCTGGGGCAATACACAGCGCGCTGAGGCCTGCGGCTCACAGCCCGAAACGGGCGCCCGCGCCCAGCAAGGTGGCCACGCCCAACACCGCAAAGATGCCTGCGGCGATGGTATGCACCAGCTTCATCGGGATCTTGTTGGCAAGCTTGTCGCCCGCAAACACGGCGGGCACGTCGGCAATCAGCATGCCCAGCGTCGTGCCGATCACGACCATCACCGGCGCGGCGTAGTGCGCCGCCATGGCCACCGTCGCGAACTGGGTCTTGTCTCCCATCTCGGCCAGGAAGAAGGTCACCAGGGTGGCACCGAACACGCCCAGGCGCTGCGCGATGTGCGTTTCTTCCTCTTCGATCTTGTCGGGAATCATCGTCCAGATGGCCATGCCGATGAAGGAGGCGCCCAGCACCCAGCGCAGCACTTCGGGCGTGAGCGTGGCCGTGATCCAGGCACCCAGCGCCCCCGCCAGACCATGGTTGACGATGGTGGCGGCGAGGATGCCAGCAATGATGGGAAGGGGTTTCTTGAACCGCGCCGCGAGGATGAACGCGAGCAGCTGCGTTTTGTCGCCGATTTCAGCCAGGGCGACCACGCCGGTCGAGACGAGAAGAGAGTCCACACATGCTCCAAGGCCGGATCAGAGACGATTGACCACAACGCATCTCCGGCCTGAAGGGAGGCGTGGTGGTCAAAGGTCTTGCCAAGCTTGCAAACCGCTTGCGCCATGTCCTGCGGGACAAGTGTGTTGACGCAAGCCTCTTTGGGATCTGCTCGAACCAAAGAGAGGCTACTCCCCAATGACGGGCGCCATCATAGCAGCCCGCGTGGCCCTCGACGACGCAATGATGTCATCCGGTAACATCGCGCCCTTGCGGCCACTGCGCCGCCCGCGACCGCCCCCCCCTCACGCCCCTATGAAACTTTCGTCCCTGCGAGCCGATGTCCTGGCCGGCATCACCACGGCCTTTGCCCTGGCGCCCGAGTGCATCGCCTTCGCGCTGGTCGCGCACATGCACCCCTTGATGGGCCTGTATGGTGCCTTCATCATCTGCACGATCACGGCCCTGTTTGGCGGCCGCCCGGGCATGATCTCCGGTGCGGCAGGCTCCATGGCCGTCGTCATCGTGGCGCTGGTGGTGCAGCACGGGGTGCAGTACCTGCTGGCCACCGTGCTGCTGTCGGGTCTGATCATGGCCCTGTTTGGCCTGTTCAGGCTGGGCAAGCTGGTGCGCATGGTGCCCCACCCGGTGATGCTCGGATTCGTCAACGGCCTGGCCATCGTCATCGCCCTGGCCCAGCTGGAGCATTTCAAGCACGACGGGGCCTGGCTCAGCGACGCCCCGCTGCTGTGGATGATCGGCCTGGTGGCCCTGACCATGGCCATCGTCTACCTGCTGCCGCGCCTGACCCGTGCCGTGCCTCCTGCCCTGGTGGCCATCGTTGGTGTGGGGGTGCTCGTGTCGGCGTTGCAACTGCCCACCCGCACTCTGGGCGACATGGCCCACATTGCTGGCAGCCTGCCGGTGTTCCACTGGCCCGAGGTACCCTGGAACCTGGAGACGCTGCGCATCATCGCGCCCTATGCCGTGCTGATGGCCCTGGTGGGGCTGCTGGAAACCTTGCTGACGCTGAACCTGACCGACGAGATCACCGAAAGCCGAGGCTATCCCGACCGCGAGTGCGTGGCCCTGGGCGCTGCCAACATCGCATCAGGTCTGTTTGGGGGCATGGGCGGCTGCGCCATGATCGGGCAAACCGTGATCAACCTCAGCTCGGGCGGGCGCGGGCGCCTGTCTGGCGTGGTGGCGGGCGTGATGATCTTGCTGTTCGTGCTGCTGCTCTCGCCGCTGATCGAGCAGATCCCCCTGGCGGCCTTGGTAGGGGTGATGTTTGTGGTGGCCCAGCAGACCTTTGCCTGGGCCTCGCTGCGGGTGATCAACAAGGTGCCCCTGAACGACGTGCTGATGATCGTGGCCGTGACCGCGATCACGGTGCTGACGGACCTGGCCACCGCGGTGCTATGCGGCATCGTGCTGGCCGCCCTGAACTTCGCGTGGGTGCAAGGCCGGGCACTGTACGCCGACAGCCACATCGAGCCCGATGGCAGCAAGCTGTACCGTGTGCGCGGAACCTTGTTCTTCGCCTCGGTCACGCCCTTCCTGCAGCAGTTTGACGCGGCCAACGACCCGCCCAAGGTGACGCTGGACTGCGCCCACCTGAGCTTTGTCGACTACTCGGCCATTGCCGCCCTCAAGACCTTGCGTGAACGCTATGCCAAAGCTGGCAAGCAGTTGAAGGTGGTACACCTGTCAGCGCGATGCCGGCAGCTGCTCAGGCGGGCTGGCGTAGCGGCAGTGACGCGGGATTGATCTGCTCGGCCTCAGCCGAACCACACACCACCCACCAGCACCGACAGAGCCACAACCACCACCGGCGACACCCTCCCGAACACCAGCAGGCCATACGCCGTCAGCGCCAATGCCACATCGGCGGAGGAATGGATGGCGCTGGTCCACACCGGGTCGTACAGCGCCGCGCCCAAGATCCCGACCACGGCAGCATTGACGCCCGCCATCGCCCGCTGGATGCCATCGCGCTGGCGCAGGCTTTCCCAGTAAGGCAAGGCGCCGGCCACCAGCAAAAACGATGGCACGAAGATGGCGGCCAACAAGGCCAGCCCGCCGAGCCAGCCCCCTAGCGGCGAGGGCATGACCGCCCCCAGAAACGCCGCAAAACTGAACAAGGGCCCGGGCACGGCCTGCGCAGCACCATAGCCTGCCAAGAAGACATCGTTGCCCACCCAACCGGCCGGCACGACACTGGCCTGCAGCATGGGCAAGACCACGTGACCACCGCCGAACACCAGCGAGCCCGCCTGGTAGAAACTCGCCAACGCCGACCACAGGTAGGAATCTGACCACGCCGCCACGGCTGGCAAGGCGAGCAACAGCAATCCACACAGGGTCAACAAGACCGCCCCGGTGGTGCGGCTCACCCCGCCATCCTGATGCTGTGCCGCCGGAAGATGCGGAAGTGCCAGCACCCGCCACCCGATCAAACCGCCCAGCACCAGGACCAGGATCTGGATGAACGGTGATGGCAGCAGCCACACCATCAAGGCCGCACCAATGGCCACGCCCGCACGCAAGCGGTCGGGGCACAAGGATTTGGACATGCCCCACACGGCCTGGGCCACCACGGCCACGGCCATGACCTTCAAGCCGTGCACCACACCCGATGCTTCCCAACCGGCCCCGCTGAGCACGCCAAATGCGAACAGGATCAGGGCCAAGGCCGAGGGTACGGTGAAACCGACCCAGGCAGCCAGCGCGCCCCACCAACCCGCACGCCGCAGGCCCAGCGCCATGCCCACCTGGCTGCTGGCAGGGCCAGGCAGGAACTGGCACAAGGCCACCAGGTCAGAGTAGCCCTTCTCGTCCAGCCACTGACGGCGTACAACGAACTCGTCGCGGAAGTAGCCCAGGTGTGCCACCGGGCCGCCAAACGAGGTCAGGCCCAGTTTGAGAAAAGCGAAAAAAACTTCAAGTGCCGAGCCCTGTCGACGCGTCATGGCGCCCGGCTGGGAATCAAGTGGATGGGACATGGTGCCTCACAGATCGGCGCATGGTAGCGCCCTCAGGTGACAGTTCGTCAGCCGCCCGACTGGGGCTGCAGCGCGATCACAGCCATGCCCATCAAGGCCAGGCCCGCCCCCAAGGCATCCCAACGCGTCAGCGCAACGCCATCGACCCAGTGCAACCACAGCAAGGCCACGGCGATGTACATGCCGCCATACGCCGCATAGGTTCGCCCTGCCGCGCTGGGATGAAGCGTCAACAGCCAGGCGAACAAGCCAAGCGACACCGCCGCCGGCGCCAACAGCCACAGGCTACGCCCCTCCTTGACGACCAGCCACGGCAAGTAGCAGCCGACGATCTCGGCCAGTGCCGTCAAGGCGAACAACAGGGTCAGGCGCAGGAGTTCCATGAGACTTGAGGGAAATGGCTGATGAGGCTTACACCTCCAAGCGAATACAGACCCGCGACGATACCAGAGCTCAAAACCAGGTCATTTCGACACATCTTGGGTCACCCTGACTTGAATTCCATGCCAGTCAAATCGACTCTTTGCAACGCAAGTTGTTGATTCATATCAAAAACGCATTGGCATGTGTATTGCGCTGAAGCAGCGTGGTTCATTTGTTTTGATATTGGCTCTGGGGGCTCTCTGCTGTGGATACGGCTTTCATACTTCTGTCAGCGTTTGTGCTGTCGTTTGTTGCGCTATTGGTTTTCATCTGGTCGCAAAGTCAAGGCTTGTTTGACCGTCGTGCCAGTGGGGCAGAAATCATCTTTGCGCCAGGTGAGATCGGTCACATCGAAGAGCCGGCTGTATCGCGGCAACAGCAGGGGCAATTGCAGTCTGCGATGGAGGCAGGGGTGCGAAGCGGTACGCAGGCCGACGCGCAGTCGCTGCTTGATCGTGCACAGGCGGACGCCTCCACAGCGCCCCTGGTGCTCTTTCTCTTTTGCTGCGCCGTGGTTTGGTTGCTCGTTGCCTCGGCAGCAGGCTTGACCGCCTCGGTGAAATTACATGAGCCAGATTGGCTGGTGCAGCAAGCGTGGCTGACGTTCGGGCGCATCCGCACCCTGCATCTGAATGCCGTGGCGTATGGATGGGCCCCGATGGCCGGCCTGGGCATCGCGATGTTCGTCATTCCGCGCTTGTTGAAGCGCCCTCTCATGGGAGCGCGCTATGCCATGCTGGGAGCCGTGCTGTGGAACGCCGCATTGATCACTGGATTGGGCAGCGTGGCGGTGGGCATCAGTGACGGCATGGAATGGCTGGAGATTCCATGGCAGATCGACTTGCTCTTCGCCGCAGGCGGGGCATTGATGGCCATGCCCTTGATTTACACCTTGGTCAACCGACGCGTAGAGCACCTGTATGTGTCGGTCTGGTACATGGCCTGTGCACTGTTCTGGCTGCCGGTCTTGTTCATCGTCGCCAAGATCCCTGGGCTGCACCAAGGAGTACAGCAAGCCGCGGTGAACTGGTGGTTCGGCCATAACGTGCTGGGCTTGTTCTACACGCCCCTGGCGCTGGCATCGGTCTACTACTTCTTGCCCAAAGTGATCGGCCGTCCGATCCAGTCCTACAACTTGTCTTTGCTGGGCTTTTGGGGGCTGGCGTTTTTCTACGGCCAGGTCGGTGGACACCATCTGATTGGCGGCCCAGTCCCGCAATGGATGGTCACCCTGTCGATCGTTCAGAGCATGATGATGATCATTCCTGTGCTCGCCTTCACAGTCAACCAGTACCAGACGCTGCAAGGAAACCTGAGGGCCTTGCGGTACTCGCCTACCTTGCGCTTCATTGGCGTGGGCGGGCTGATGTACACGGTCAGCTCGATCCAGGGTTCATTTGAAGCCTTGCGCAGCATGAACGCCGTGACGCACTTCACCCACTACACCGTGGGCCATGCGCACTTGGGCTTGTATGGCTTTGTCAGCTTCGTCTTCTTCGGCGCCATGTATTTCGTGCTGCCGCGCATCACCGCGCGAGAGTGGCCGTATCCACGGCTGATCTCGGTGCATTTCTGGCTGGCCTTCATCGGCATTGGCATCTACTTCGTCAGTCTGACGGTGGGCGGGTGGCTACAAGGGTCGGCCATGCTGGACGCCAAGCAATCGTTCATGTCGTCCGTGGCCATCACCTTGCCATATCTGCGCGGCCGCAGCGTCGGCGGTGGACTCATGGTGCTCAGCCATCTGGTGTTTGCATGGCATTTCATGTCCCTGGTGCTGCAACGCGGCCCCCAGCGACAGGGTGCAGCCGTTCTCTCTGTGCAATGGCAAAAGGGAGGCGTGCAATGAGAAGCGAGTTCAAGCTGCTGACTGGCGCCATGGTCATGCTCAGCCTGTCGACCAGCGCCTTGGTGGTCGTCCCCTACCTTCAGGTGCGAGACACCGCTCCCGCCGAGGGGCTCAAGCCCTACACCAGTGCTCAGTTGCGCGGCAGAGCGGTCTACATCGCCAATGGATGCGTCTATTGCCATACCCAGCAGCCACGCGCAAAGGGCTTTGGGCCCGATCTGGCTCGGGGTTGGGGCCGCGCCACGGTCGCAGCGGATTACGCCTACGACCGCCCTCACCTGCTGGGCACCATGCGAACCGGCCCGGATCTGATGAACATCGGCGTTCGTCAACCCAGCGAGCAGTGGCATCTGGGGCACCTGTATCAACCCCGCGCCTATGTACCAGGCAGCATCATGCCCAGCTACCCCTTCTTGTTTGAACTCAAATCCAGCGATCAGGTCACTGCCGACGAAGTCCAGGTACAACTCCCTCCCGGACAGAACGCCCTCGGCAAGGTAGTGGTGGCTCGCCCTGAGGCGATGGACCTCGTGCGCTATCTGCAATCGCTTGATCGCAGCTACCCCGTATCGCCTGAGATGTCCCAGCAGGGAGGCCGGCCATGAATCACCTTCCACCGTCTTCACCGCAACAGCGCGAACATGAGGAACCCCACGAACACAACGGCGCCTTGCCCGGGTATGTCGCAGGCTTGGTGATCGCGCTGATGTTGTTCGGCATCGTGTACCTGTGGCGCACCACCATCAGCGCACCGCCAGAATGGGGCGACGGCCGCACGGCTGAGGAGCTCCAGGGACCGTCTGGCGACAGCGCAGGAAGCGTTGATGGCAGCGCCATCTTCAGCGCCCGATGCGCCGCGTGTCATCAGGCGACCGGTGCGGGCCTGCCGGGCGTGTTTCCACCTTTGGCAGGTTCGGAATGGGTCCAGGGTGACAGCCAGACCCTTGCGGCAGCCGTGCTGCATGGCATCAACGGCCAGCTGACGGTCAAGGGTCAAGTCTATGCAGGCGTCATGCCCGGTTTCGCGGCCCAACTGTCTGATGCCGAGCTGTCTGCCGTTTTGACCCACATTCGCAAGAGTTGGGGCAACCATGCCGCCCCGATCAGCATTGACCTCGTGGCACGTGTGCGCAAAGCCACGACCACGCGTGCCGAGTCCTATCGCGGCGACGCCGAACTGCATCAGCTGAAACTGGCACCATGAGCCTCTGTGCACGCCCAGCTGACAGCGCTGCCGCCACAGAACGTGGCCGACGCTTCAGTGGCATGCTCTGCGTGGTCTTGCTGACGCTGTTCACCTATGGCGTGTGGCGCCTGACGCACGGGCTGACCATCTGGACCTTCGATGACTGGCGACAAGAACAGATCGTCGAGGGATCCTTACAGGCTCAGGCTGTGAGCGTCAGGGGGCCTTCGCCATCCTGGCTGTGGTCACCCACACGTGCAGACGCCGGCGGTCAGGTCTATCTGGTGGACTTCATTTACACGCGCTGCCCCACGGTCTGCCGTGCTTTGGGAAGCGAATTCCAACAGATACAGACCGCCTTGAGGGAGTCCGCCGCCCCTGAAGCAAAGCGGGTTCGATTGGTCTCCATGTCTTTCGATGTGAGTCGAGATGATGTGCACGCGCTCAAGCAGTTCGCGGCACAGATGCATGCGGAGCCACGCTGGTGGCAACTGGGCGTCCCTGCTTCGCAGGCCGATGCCAATGCCTTGCTGCGGTCTCTGGGGGTGGTGGTGATACCCGATGGCGAGGATGGCTTCGTGCACAACGGTGCCATCCATGTGCTGGACGCACAAGGACGCCTGCGTGGCTTGTACGAGCCCGGCCAGTGGCGACAAGCCCTGGATGCGGCCTACCGTTGGGCTGGCCGGCCGGCGGGAGCGCCGTTGTGAGCAGGGCATGGCTGTGGGCGCCACGTACGGGCAAAGCGCTGGTCGTCATCGCGCCACTGTGCCTGTGCTGGCCCACTGTGCGACACCTGATCGAGAGTCGCATGTCCCTGCACATGCTGCTGGAATTTCCCATGCTCCTGGCCTCGGGCTGGGCCGCCCTGCAATCGCTGCGCCGGCATGCTTCGGGCGCCGGCATCAACAAGGTACTGAACCAACTCGACCCGCAGGGGTGGGTGGGGGCCACGGCAGCCACTTGCGTGTCCATCTTCTGGATGCTCCCCCTGGCGCTGGACGCCACCCTCATGTCCCCGGAGATGGCAACGATGAAGTATGTCAGCTGGTGGGCGGTCGGAGGGCTGTTGTGCCACAGCTGGCAGCGAATGGCCCCGGAAGTCCTGTGGTTCTTCATCGGCAACCTTGCCTGGATGAGCGCAACCGCGGGCATGTTGTATCTGGATACCCCGTCCCGTCTGTGCGTCAACTATCTGATCAATGACCAGCGCCACACCGGGATCGGCCTGGTGCTGCTCGCCCTCTTGCTGGGCGTGGTGGCTTGGTGGCAAACCTGCCACCGCGAACGCGCCGGCTGCGTGGCCAGCTCAGATTGACGACGTCGATCGGTGCGTCCTCTTTTCGTAGAGCCCGTAGCGCTTGGCCAAGCGCGTCAGGTTGGCCCGATCCATCTGCAATGCACGCGCTGCACTGGCCCAGTTGTGCGCATGTTGTGCCAACGTGGTCTGCACCAGATTGCGCTCGAAAGCCTCGACCGCCTGCCTCAGGCCCTGGGGCGAGGCGGCATTGGACGAGCTGACGCTGGGCGTCGCCGCCTGAGCTTCTTCGCTTGTTGCATGTGATGAATGAGACCCTCCGTCCCGCAAGCCGAGATCCTCGACGGTCAAGGTCAGAATGCGCGGACGTGTAGGGTAGCGGCCCAAGGCGCGCAACACGCTGCGCCCGATCAGATGTTCCAGCTCGCGCACATTGCCAGGCCAGTCATAAGCCAGCAAAGCGGCTTGTGCTTCCTGATCGAGTCGCAGCCCACCCAAGTGCAAACGCACGCGGTTCTCCTCAAGGAAAAAGCCGCTGAGCAAGAGAATGTCCCGCCCGCGCTCCCTCAAGGCCGGCACTGCCAGGGGGTAGACGCTGAGCCGGTGATAGATGTCTGCCCGCATGCGCCCCGCACGCACCTCGGCGGCCAGGTCACGGTTCGTCGCAGCGATCAATCGCACGTCAACGTGATGCTCCCGGTCGGAGCCCAGTCGCTGCAGCTGGCCACTTTGCAGCACACGCAGCAACTTCGCCTGGACGGCCAAAGACAACTCGCCGATCTCGTCGAGAAACAGGGTTCCCCCATCCGCCAATTCGAACTTGCCTTGTCGCTCACTGACGGCGCCTGTGAACGCGCCACGTACATGCCCAAACAACTCACTCTCGACCAAGGTGTCTGGCAGGGCCGCACAGTTCAAGTGCGTATTCCGGTCCAACGTGACCGTTGATTCCGGCGGATCGTGACCGCCGATTCTGGTTCATCGTGACCGGCCATTCTGGTCGAACGTGACCGATTTTTGCACCTGACCGGAATCTCGGTCACGATGCCGGAATCACCGGTCACGATGCCAGCATGGCGTCGTATGCCACCGTGATGGTGTTGCGCAAGTTGTCTCACCCAATGCAGTTAGCCTGCCCAGTTTTTTGCTGGAGCCGGCATGCCTGCACCAAGGATTCACATGCGCAAGATCAAGGACGTTCTGCGTCTCAAACTCGATGCTCGGCTCTCGCACGAGCGTATCGCCGCCGCCCTGGGCATCTCCAAAGGCGTGGTTACCAAGTACGTCGGTTTGGCCTCGGTCGCAGGTCTGGATTGGCACTCCATCCAGCCCCTGGACGAGACCGCTTTGCAGCATCGCCTGCTGGCACCGCCGCCACGGCCGCAGCACTTCGTGCACCCCGACTACGCCCAGATTCACAAAGAACTGCGCCGCAAGGGCATGACGCTCATGCTGCTGTGGGAGGAGCACACCCAGCAGCACCTGGACGGTCATACGCACTCCTACTCGCAGTTCTGCGAGAACTACCGCCGCTACGCCAAGACACTCAAACGCTCGATGCGCCAGACCCACCGCGCAGGCGAGAAGCTGTTCATCGACTTTGCAGGTCCCACGATCGAGTTGGTGGACGGCAGCCGTGCCCACATCTTCGTGGCCGCTCTGGGCGCTTCGAGCTACACCTTTGCGTGTGCCACACCGCGCGAGACCATGGCCGACTGGCTTGATGGCTGCGCCCGCGCCCTGACATTCATCGGTGGGGTGCCCCAGCTCATCGTGCCGGACAACCCCAAAGCCCTCATTGCCAACCCCAACCGCTATGAGCCTCGCGCCAACGAGACGGTGGAGGACTTCGCTCGCCACTACGGCACCTCGATGCTACCGGCGCGGCCCTATCACCCGCAGGACAAGGCCAAGGTCGAGTCTGCCGTGCAAGTTGTCGAGCGTTGGATCCTGATGCGACTGCGCCACCAACGCTTTGCGAGCGTGGACGATGTCAACGAGGCCATCGCGCCGCTGCTGGAACAACTCAACAACAAGGCATTCCAGAGGTTGCCTGGCAGCCGAGTCAGCACGTTTGCAGAGTTGGATGCGCCAGCACTGCAAGCCTTGCCTCTGCAGCCCTGGGAATTCGCCACCTACAAGACCGTGCGCGTGCACATTGATCACCACGTCGAGATCGAGGGGCATCGCTACAGCGTGCCGCAGTCCTTGGTCGGGCTGGTCCTGGAGGCACGCATCACCACGCGCGGCGTGGAGATCGTCCACCGTGGTCAGCGTGTTGCCGCTCATCTGCGCTGTCTCCACAAGGGGGGCTTCACCACCGTGGCGGAGCACATGTCGGCAGCGCACCGCGCGCATCGGGAGTGGACCCCTGAACGCCTGATTCACTGGGGCGGCACCATTGGTGTGGCCTGTGCCAGCACCGTCCAGCGTCTGCTGGAGGAGCGACGCCATCCCGAGCATGGCTACCGCGCCTGCCTGGGGCTGCTGTCACTGGCCAAGAAGTACGGCAAGCCCCGACTGGAAGCCGCTTGCCTCATCGCCCTGGAGCTCGGCACCGTCAAGTACAGGCACGTCAGCGACATTCTGGCAAACGGCCGGGATCAGGTGCCCGCCACGACCGCCACCGACTGGACCAGCCCGCACCATGCCCACGTTCGTGGCCCCGGTTACTACCAGTGAACAGACAGGATTGCACCATGATGATGAACACGACTTTGAACCAGCTGCGTGAACTCAGGCTGATGGGCATGCTCACAGCCCTTGATGAGCAACTGACGCAGGCCGGCATGAGCGCTGTCAGCTTTGAAGAACGCATGGCTCTGATCGTCGAGCGCGAGCTCCATTGGCGCCACGACAAGCGGCGTGCACGCCTGCTCAAAGAGGCCAAGCTGAAGTACCCCCAAGCCGCCATTGAGGACATCGATACACGAGCTGGACGCGGCCTGGATCGCAAGGCTGTCATGAGCCTGGCCTTGGGTGATTGGATCGACAGCGGCCACAGCGTGCTGATCACCGGCCCCACCGGAGCTGGCAAATCCTGGCTGGCTTGTGCGCTGGCCCAGCACGCCTGTCGCCGCGGTCGCTCTGCCTTCTACCAACGTGTGCCACGTCTGAGCGAAGAGCTGCGCATCCGTCACGGCAATGGCACCTTTGGCAAGTGGCTCATCCAGTTGGCCAAGACCGATGTCCTGTTGCTGGACGACTGGGGCATGGCTGGGCTGGACAACCAGGCCCGCGCTGACTTGCTGGAGATCATCGACGACCGAGCTGCCAGCAAGGCCACCATCATCACCAGTCAGCTGCCCATTGAACACTGGCATGCCTGGGTCGGTGACGCCACGATTGCCGACGCGATCCTTGATCGCCTGATGCAGCGAAACCACCGATTCACTCTGACCGGTGAGTCCCTGCGACAAAAGCCCAAACCCACGAAAAAGGAGCCCGACTCAGACCCATCGTGACCGACACCCCTACAATTTGAACGCGCAACACCTCACACGGTGCAACCGGTCACGATGGGCCGGAATCGTCGGTCACGTTCGCC
>NZ_JBBEYB010000013.1:0-86042 GCF_037482285.1 Aquabacterium sp. G14 | reverse complement strand
CACGTTGACCACGGCAAGACCACCCTGACGGCTGCCATCACCACCGTTCTGGCCAAGAAGTTTGGCGGCTCCGCCAAGGCTTACGACCAGATCGACGCGGCTCCTGAAGAAAAGGCCCGCGGCATCACCATCAACACCGCTCACGTTGAGTACGAAACGGCCAACCGCCACTACGCTCACGTGGACTGCCCTGGCCACGCCGACTATGTGAAGAACATGATCACCGGCGCCGCCCAGATGGACGGTGCGATCCTGGTGTGTTCCGCTGCTGACGGCCCGATGCCCCAGACCCGCGAACACATCCTGCTGTCGCGTCAGGTGGGCGTGCCTTACATCATCGTCTTCCTGAACAAGGCTGACATGGTGGACGACGCCGAGCTGCTGGAACTGGTCGAAATGGAAGTGCGCGAGCTGCTGTCCAAGTACGACTTCCCCGGCGACGACACCCCGATCATCAAGGGTTCGGCCAAGCTGGCTCTGGAAGGCGACACTGGCGAGCTGGGCGAACAAGCCATCATGAAGCTGGCCGACGCTCTGGACAGCTACATCCCCACGCCTGAGCGCGCTGTGGACGGCACGTTCCTGATGCCTGTGGAAGACGTGTTCTCGATCTCGGGTCGCGGCACCGTGGTGACCGGCCGTATCGAACGCGGCATCATCAAGGTCGGCGAAGAAATCGAAATCGTCGGTATCAAGGCCACCCAGAAGACCACCTGCACGGGCGTGGAAATGTTCCGCAAGCTGCTGGACCAAGGTCAAGCTGGCGACAACGTCGGTATCCTGCTGCGCGGCACCAAGCGTGAAGACGTGGAACGCGGCCAAGTGCTGTGCAAGCCCGGCTCCATCAAGCCGCACACGCACTTCACCGGCGAAGTGTACGTTCTGAGCAAGGACGAAGGCGGCCGTCACACCCCGTTCTTCAACAACTACCGTCCTCAGTTCTACTTCCGCACCACCGACGTGACCGGCTCGATCGAGCTGCCGGCCGACAAGGAAATGGTGATGCCTGGTGACAACGTGTCGATCACCGTCAAGCTGATCGCCCCGATCGCCATGGAAGAAGGTCTGCGTTTCGCCATCCGTGAAGGCGGTCGCACCGTCGGCGCCGGCGTGGTTGCCAAGATCATCGAGTAATCGTTTCATCTGACTCGGTTGTCGGTATAGGGGTATAGCTCAATTGGCAGAGCGTCGGTCTCCAAAACCGAAGGTTGTAGGTTCGATTCCTACTGCCCCTGCCACCCTCTCCGAGTCCTGAAACTGACGCTGTTACACGGCAGCCCGCAGATCTGCAAAGGTTTGCGGGCTTTGCCGCCTCAATCATCACGTTCATGTCCAGTACGCAAATCGAAACCGTCACGACGGGGGCCGACAAGGCCAAGCTGGCTGCCGCCGGTCTCCTGGTCGTTGGGGGTGTGGCCACCTTCTATCTGCTGGGTCAGCAGTCCCTGTGGCTGCGCGTTATTGCGCTGCTGGTCCTGATCGCTGCCGGCGTTGCGGTGTTCTTCACATCGGCACAAGGCAAGGAACTTGTGGCCTTTGGCCAAGATGCCCTCAAGGAATTGCGCAAGGTCGTGTGGCCGACGCGCCCTGAGGCCACGCAAATGACCTTGTATGTCTTTGCATTCGTGGTGGTCATGGCCCTGTTTCTGTGGTTGACCGACAAGACCCTGGAATGGGTGCTCTACAGCCTGATCCTGGGCTGGAAGCAGTGATTCTTGGCATACACAACACAAGGCTGAACCCATGAGCGACGTCCACACCGCCCCCGCCACCACCGCACCGCTGCGTTGGTATGTGGTGCACGCCTACTCCGGCATGGAGAAGGCCGTTGAGCGCAATCTGCGCGAGCGCATTGACCGTGCTGGCATGCAGGATCAGTTCGGTCGCATCCTCGTGCCCACCGAAGAAGTCGTCGAGGTCAAGAACGGCAAGAAGTCCGTGACCGAGCGCCGTTTCTTCCCCGGCTATGTGCTGGTCGAAATGGTCATGAGCGACGACACCTGGCACCTGGTGAAGAACACCTCCAAGGTGACCGGTTTCGTCGGCGGCGCCAAGAACCGTCCCTCCCCCATCTCGGAAGACGAGGTCATGAAGATCGTCAACCAGATGAAGGAAGGCATCGAGAAGCCGCGTCCCAAGGTCGAATGGGAAGTGGGCGAAGTGGTTCGCGTCAAGGAAGGCCCCTTCACCGACTTCAACGGTTCGATCGAAGAAGTCAACTACGACAAGTCCAAGCTGCGCGTCTCGGTCACGATCTTCGGTCGTGCCACCCCGGTCGAGCTGGACTTCGGTCAGGTCGAAAAGATCTGATCTCGGATCCGGCCTTCGCTCAGGCACTTGCCTGATGAGGGGCGTTCGATCCATAATGCTAGATTCTGCTCGGACTTGAGCATGGGCGGCGCCAAGACGCGAGTCTTGCGCCGCTTGAACATGTCCCGTGTCAGGCGCGAACGAGACCGCGTCAAGAGGAGCCAGGAAGTTCGTTTTGAACAAGCCTGGCGTTTGACTCAACCGTACTGACGTGGCCGTCGGGCGGTTCTAGGAGAAAGTTATGGCCAAGAAGATTATCGGCTTCATCAAGCTGCAAATCCCGGCTGGCAAGGCGAACCCTTCGCCTCCGGTCGGTCCCGCGCTGGGTCAGCGCGGCCTGAACATCATGGAGTTCTGCAAGGCGTTCAACGCCCAGACCCAAGGTGTCGAGCCCGGTCTGAAGCTGCCCGTGGTCATCACGGCGTACGCTGACAAGTCCTTCACCTTCATCATCAAGACGCCGCCCGCGACCGTCCTGCTGAAGAAGGCTGCCAAGATCGAGAAGGGTTCGCCCCGTCCTCAGTCTGACAAGGTCGGCAAGCTGACGCGCGAACAGCTGGAAGAAATCGCCAAGACCAAGCAGAAGGACCTGACCGCTGCCGATCTGGACGCTGCTGTCCGCACGATCGCCGGTTCGGCCCGTTCGATGGGCATCATCGTGGAGGGTGTGTGATCATGGCCAAGCTGACCAAACGCCAACAAGCTTTCGCTGGCAAGGTGGAAACCACCAAGCTGTACGCCATCGAAGAAGCCCTGACCCTGATCAAGCAAGCTGCCGTTGCCAAGTTCGATGAGTCCATCGACGTGGCCGTGCAACTGGGCGTGGACGCCAAGAAGTCTGACCAGGTGGTGCGTGGCGCTGTCGTGATGCCCAACGGCACCGGCAAGACCAAGCGCGTGGCCGTGTTCGCCCAAGGCGCCAAGGCTGAAGAAGCCAAGGCCGCTGGTGCTGACATCGTCGGCATGGAAGACCTGGCCGAACAGATCAAGGCTGGCAACATCAACTTCGACGTGGTCATCGCCTCGCCGGACACGATGCGCATCGTCGGTACCCTGGGTACCGTGCTGGGTCCCCGCGGCCTGATGCCTAACCCCAAGGTCGGCACCGTCACCCCTGACGTCGCCACCGCTGTCAAGAACGCCAAGGCTGGCCAGGTCCAGTTCCGCGTTGACAAGGCCGGCATCATCCACGGCACCATCGGCCGTCGCTCGTTCGACGACGACAAGCTCAAGGGCAACCTGGCTGCGTTGCTCGACGCCCTGACCAAGCTGAAGCCTGCTTCCAGCAAGGGCGTGTACCTGCGCAAGGTCGCCGTCTCGTCCACCATGGGTGTGGGCGTGCGCGTTGACGTGAACAGCATCACCGGCTGATTGTCGCAAGACACCGTCATGCCCTCGCGGCATGACCGGACCCACGCGAGTCTGGCGTGAACGTCCGTACCACATTGGTGGGCTGAAGCCCCGTGGCATGCCACAGGGCTTCAGGCTATCAAAGACCGTAGGCGCTGCGGCGCACGCTTGTTCCAGGTGTGTCGCGGCTTAATGCACTGCCTACGCAGATGGCGTACCCGCTGTTGAAGGTTTCCTGGCTGCCCTGCGGTGGCCTGGGTTCCGAGACAGAAGGTCGCTGAAACTGGGTGTGCCCGGAGGTCAACTCCCTGTGGAGTGAGCCCAAAGGGCATGTTTGAAGGAGTAGACCTTGAGTCTCAATCGCAACGAGAAAGAAGCCGTCATCGCGGAAGTGGCTGCCCAAGCGGGCAAGTCGCAGACGCTTGCACTGGCTGAGTACCGCGGTCTCACGGTGGCTCAACTGGATCAGCTGCGCAAGAACGCTCGCGCCCAAGGCGTGTATCTTCATGTTCTGAAGAACACCCTGGCACGTCGCGCTGTTGCTGGCACCCAGTTCGAAGTCGCTGCCGAGTCCATGAGCGGCCCGCTGATCTATGGCTTCTCTGAAGATGCCGTGGCAGCTGCCAAGGTGATCGCTGACTTTGCCAAGGGCAACGACAAGCTGATCATCAAGGCTGGCGCTTACGCCGGCAAGGCCCTGGACGCCGACGGCGTCAAGGCCCTGGCCTCGATCCCCAGCAAGGAAGTCCTGCTGGCTCAGATCTGTGGCCTGCTGCAATCGCCGGTGTCGGGTCTGGCCCGCGTGCTGGCCGCTCTGGGCGAGCAAAAGGGTGGTGGCGCAGCCGCTCCCGCAGCCGCCGAAGAGGCAGCTCCGGCTGCCTGAGCGATCGCTTCGTACTGTATTCACATTTAACCGATTTTAGGAACCCAAAATGGCATTCGATAAAGACGCATTCCTGACCGCCCTGGACAGCATGTCCGTGATGGAACTCAACGAGCTGGTCAAGGCCATCGAAGAGAAGTTCGGCGTGTCCGCTGCCGCCATGGCTGCTCCCGCTGCTGGTGGCGCTGCTGCCGGTGGTGCTGCTGCTGAAGAGAAGACCGAATTCAACGTCGTCCTGACCGACGCTGGTGCCAACAAGGTGTCCGTCATCAAGGCCGTGCGTGAAATCACCGGTCTGGGTCTGAAGGAAGCCAAGGACCTGGTTGACGGCGCTCCCAAGAACGTCAAGGAAGGCGTTGCCAAGGCTGACGCTGAAGCCGCTGTCAAGAAGCTGGTCGAAGCTGGCGCCAAGGCCGAGCTCAAGTAATTCCACGGCCCGCCTCGTGCGGGTCATCGGATCAGAGGCTGCTCTCCGTCAGGAGGGCAGCCTTTTGGTGTCTGAGGAATTCGTTCTGCCAGAACAGCCGAGAAACCCGCCGGTGTTACACTGACGGGTTTCTCGAGTGTTCTCTGAACCGACTGCGGAGAACCGGTTTGGTCGAGCCCGGGTGCCATCCACAATGGCGTCGGGGTTGTCAGCCAGCGGTTGGTAGTGGCCAACCACCAAGCCTCGGGTGCAATGCCCGAATGGCCAGTCGCCGAACAACGGACCGTTTCCTTGGCCGGGAGATGGTTGGAATTCGAAGCGGGACACCGGTTTTGGTGCCCGAAACGGAGAGTTTATGGCGCAAGCAACCCCCTACAGCTACACCGAGCGCAAGCGGATTCGCAAGAGCTTTGGCAAGCGCGGCAGCGTACTGAACGTGCCTTATCTGCTGACGATGCAGAAGGATTCGTACGTCGCATTCCTGCAAAAGGATGTGCCGCCCCAACAACGCAAACCCGAAGGCCTGCAAGCCGCTTTCCTCTCGGCGTTCCCCATTGTTTCGCACAATGGCTTCGTCGAGATGAAGTTCATCGAATACAACATCGCCAAGCCGGCGTTCGATGAGCGCGAGTGCCAGCTGCGGGGTCTGACCTTTGCGTCGGCCGTGCGTGCCCGCCTGCAGATGATCATCTACGACCGCGAGACGTCGACGCCGCAGTCCAAGGTGGTCAAGGAAGTGAAGGAACAAGAGGTCTACATGGGCGAAGTGCCCCTGATGACCGACTATGGTTCCTTCATCATCAACGGTACCGAGCGCGTCATCGTGTCGCAGCTGCACCGTTCGCCGGGCGTGTTCTTCGAGCACGACAAGGGCAAGACCCACTCGTCGGGCAAGCTGCTGTTCAGCGCCCGCATCATCCCCTACCGTGGCTCGTGGCTGGACTTCGAATTCGATCCGAAGGACCTGCTGTACTTCCGCGTGGACCGTCGCCGCAAGATGCCGGTGACGACCCTGCTGAAGGCCATTGGCATGAACAACGAGCAGATCCTGGAAACCTTCTTCCAGTTCGATCAGGTCAAGCTGATGGACGCCGGCGCGCTGCTGGCTTTCGTGCCTGAGCGCTTCAAGGGTGAAGTCGCCCGCTTCGACATCATCGACAAGTCCGGCACGGTCATCGTCGAGAAGGACAAGCGCATCACCGCGCGTCACACCCGCCAACTGGAGCAGTCCGGCACCACGCACCTGAGCGTGCCCGAAGACTTCCTGCTGGGCCGCGTGCTGGCCAAGAACCAGATCGACCCCGACACGGGCGAGCTGATCGCCAAGGCCAACGAAGAGCTGACCGAGTCGCTGCTCAAGAAGCTGCGCTCTGCCGGCATCCTCGACCTGGAACTGCTGTTCACGAACGAGCTGGACCAAGGCGCCTACATCTCGCAAACGCTGGCCACCGACGAAACGGCCGACGAGCTGGCCGCCCGCGTGGCCATCTACCGCATGATGCGCCCTGGAGAGCCGCCGACCGAAGACGCCGTGCAGGCCCTGTTCCAGCGCCTGTTCTACTCGGAAGACACGTACGACCTGTCGCGCGTGGGCCGCATGAAGTTCAACGCCCGCGTGGGCCGCGACGAAAGCACCGGCGCCATGGTCCTGTCCAATGAGGACATCCTGGCTGTCGTCAAGATCCTGGTCGAGCTGCGCAATGGCCGCGGCGAAGTCGATGACATCGACCACCTGGGCAACCGTCGTGTGCGTTGCGTCGGCGAACTGGCCGAGAACCAGTACCGCTCCGGTCTGGCTCGCATCGAGAAGGCCGTCAAGGAACGTCTGGGCCAGGCCGAGACCGAAGCCCTGATGCCGCACGACCTGATCAACTCCAAGCCCATCTCGGCGGCTTTGAAGGAGTTCTTCGGTGCGTCGCAGCTGTCGCAGTTCATGGACCAGACCAACCCCCTGTCGGAAATCACGCACAAGCGTCGTGTCTCCGCCCTGGGCCCGGGTGGTCTGACCCGCGAACGTGCAGGCTTCGAAGTCCGCGACGTGCACCCGACCCACTACGGCCGCGTGTGCCCGATTGAAACGCCTGAAGGCCCGAACATCGGTCTGATCAACTCGCTGGCTCTGTACGCCCGCCTCAACGAGTACGGTTTCCTCGAAACCCCGTACCGTCGTGTGGTGGACGGCAAGACCACGATGCAGATCGACTACCTGTCGGCCATCGAAGAAGGCAAGTACGTGATCGCGCAGGCCAACGCCTCGCTCGACGCCGAAGGCCGCCTGATCGACGAGCTGGTCTCGGCCCGTGAAAACGGTGAATCCGTGCTGACCAGCCCCGAGCGCATCCAGTACATGGACGTGGCCCCGACGCAGATCGTGTCGGTCGCGGCCTCGCTGGTGCCCTTCCTGGAGCACGACGACGCGAACCGCGCGTTGATGGGCGCCAACATGCAGCGTCAGGCCGTGCCTGTGCTGCGCCCTGAGAAGGCCATGGTCGGTACCGGCATCGAGCGCGTTGCCGCGGTCGACTCGGGCACCGTGGTGGTCGCCAAGCGTGGCGGCGTCGTTGACTATGTGGACACCAACCGTGTGGTGATCCGCGTGGCCGACAACGAGACCGTCGCCGGCGAAGTGGGTGTCGACATCTACAACCTGATCAAGTACCAGCGTTCCAACCAGAACACCAACATCCATCAGCGTCCCATCGTCAAGCGCGGTGACGTGGTGGCCAAGGGTGACGTGGTGGCCGACGGCGCATCGACCGACCTGGGCGAACTCGCTCTGGGTCAGAACATGCTGATCGCCTTCATGCCCTGGAACGGCTACAACTTCGAAGACTCGATCATGATCTCCGAGCGCGTGGTCGCCGAAGATCGCTACACCTCGATCCACATCGAGGAACTGGTCGTGATGGCCCGCGATACCAAGCTGGGCTCTGAAGAAATCACCCGCGATATCCCGAACCTGTCGGAAAACCAACTGGCCCGTCTGGACGAGTCCGGCATCGTGTACGTCGGTGCCGAAGTCGGTCCCGGCGACGTGCTGGTCGGCAAGGTGACGCCGAAGGGCGAAACCACCCTGACCCCGGAAGAGAAGCTGTTGCGTGCCATCTTCGGCGAGAAGGCGTCCGACGTGAAGGACACCTCGCTGCGCGTGGACCAGGGCACGTCCGGCACCGTCATCGACGTGCAGGTCTTCACCCGTGAAGGCATCCAGCGTGACAAGCGCGCCCAGCAGATCATCGACGATGAACTCAAGCGCTTCCGCCTGGACCTGAACGACCAGCTGCGCATCGTGGAAGCCGACGCCTTCGACCGGATCAAGAAGCTCTTGATCGGCAAGGTGGCCAATGGCGGCCCGAACAAGCTGGCCAAGGGTTCGACCATCGACGAGGCCTACCTGGCATCCGTCGAGAAGTTCCACTGGTTCGACATCCGTCCGGAAGACGGCGATCTGGCCAACCAGCTGGAAAGCATCAAGAACTCGCTGGAGCAGACCCGCCACAGCTTCGACCTGGCTTTCGAAGAAAAGCGCAAGAAGCTGACCCAAGGCGACGAGCTGCCCGCTGGCGTGCTCAAGATGGTCAAGGTTCACTTGGCCGTCAAGCGTCGCCTGCAGCCTGGCGACAAGATGGCCGGCCGTCACGGTAACAAGGGTGTGGTCTCCAAGATCGTTCCGATCGAAGACATGCCTCACCTGGCCGATGGCACCCCGGCTGACATCGTGCTGAACCCGCTGGGCGTGCCTTCGCGGATGAACGTGGGTCAGATTCTGGAAGTCCACCTGGGCTGGGCCGCCAAGGGCATCGGTCAGCGCATCGGCGACATGCTGCAGCGCGAGGCCGCCGTGGCCGAGATCCGCAAGTTCATGGATGAGCTGTACAACCAGTCGGGCGGCAAGTCGGTCGATCTGAACAGCCTGAGCGACGACCAGGTCATCGAGATGGCGGACAACCTGTCCAAGGGTGCCACCTTCGCGACCCCGGTGTTCGACGGTGCCAAGGACTCAGAAATCCGCGCCATGCTGCAACTGGCTTACCCCGCCGACATCGCCAAGGCCAAGGGCCTGACGCCGACGCGCACGCAAGCCACCTTGTACGACGGCCGCACCGGCGACGCCTTCGAGCGTCCGGTGACCGTGGGTTACATGCACTTCCTGAAGCTGCACCACTTGGTCGACGACAAGATGCACGCCCGCTCCACCGGTCCGTACTCCCTGGTCACGCAGCAGCCGCTGGGTGGTAAGGCGCAGTTCGGTGGTCAGCGCTTCGGTGAAATGGAAGTGTGGGCCCTGGAAGCGTACGGCGCGTCCTACGTGCTGCAGGAAATGCTCACGGTCAAGTCCGACGACGTCAATGGCCGTACCAAGGTTTACGAGAGCATCGTCAAGGGCGAGCACTCGATCGAAGCCGGTATGCCCGAGTCGTTCAATGTGTTGGTCAAGGAAATCCGTTCCTTGGGCATCGACATCGAACTTGAACGTAACTGATTTAAGGAATAGGAGCGCCCCATGAAAGGTTTGCTGGACCTGTTCAAGCAATTCACGCCGGATGAGCATTTCGATGCCATCAAGATCGGCCTGGCCTCGCCCGAGAAGATCCGTTCGTGGTCTTTCGGCGAAGTGAAGAAGCCTGAAACCATCAACTACCGTACGTTCAAGCCCGAGCGTGACGGCCTGTTCTGCGCCAAGATCTTTGGCCCGATCAAGGACTACGAGTGCCTGTGCGGCAAGTACAAGCGCCTCAAGCACCGCGGCGTGATCTGCGAGAAGTGCGGCGTCGAAGTGACCCAGACCAAGGTCCGTCGTGACCGCATGGGCCACATCGAACTGGCTGCGCCTTGCGCCCACATCTGGTTCCTGAAGTCGCTGCCGTCGCGTCTGGGCCTGGTGCTCGACATGACGCTGCGCGACATCGAACGCGTGCTGTACTTCGAAGCGTACGTGGTCGTGGACCCCGGCATGACCCCGCTGAAGAAGTTCAGCATCATGTCGGAAGACGATTACGACGCGAAGCGCGCCGAGTACGGCGATGAGTTCGAAGCCCTGATGGGCGCCGAAGGCATCCAGAAGTTGCTGGCCGAGATGGATCTCGACGTCGAGATCGACAAGCTGCGCAACGACATGACCGGCTCCGAGCTGAAGGTCAAGAAGAACAGCAAGCGCCTGAAGGTCATGGAAGCCTTCAAGAAGTCGGGCATCAAGCCCAACTGGATGGTGCTGGAAGTGCTGCCCGTGCTGCCGCCGGACCTGCGTCCGCTGGTGCCGCTGGACGGCGGCCGCTTCGCGACCTCTGACCTGAACGATCTGTATCGCCGCGTCATCAACCGCAACAACCGTCTGGCTCGTCTGCTGGAGCTGAAGGCCCCCGAGATCATCGTGCGCAACGAAAAGCGCATGCTGCAGGAATCGGTGGACTCGCTGCTGGACAACGGCCGTCGTGGCAAGGCCATGACCGGTGCGAACAAGCGTGCCCTGAAGTCGCTGGCCGACATGATCAAGGGTAAGAGCGGTCGCTTCCGTCAGAACCTGCTGGGTAAGCGCGTCGACTACTCCGGTCGTTCCGTGATCACCGTGGGCCCGACCCTGAAGCTGCACCAGTGCGGTCTGCCCAAGCTGATGGCCCTGGAGCTGTTCAAGCCCTTCATCTTCGCGCGTCTGGAAGCGATGGGCATTGCCACGACCATCAAGGCGGCCAAGAAGGAAGTCGAATCCGGCACACCGGTGGTCTGGGACATCCTGGAAGAGGTCATCAAGGAACACCCCGTGATGCTGAACCGTGCGCCGACGCTGCACCGTTTGGGCATCCAGGCGTTCGAGCCCGTGCTGATTGAAGGCAAGGCCATCCAGCTGCACCCGCTGGTTTGCGCGGCTTTCAACGCCGACTTCGACGGTGACCAGATGGCCGTTCACGTGCCGCTGTCGATCGAAGCCCAGATGGAAGCCCGCACGCTGATGCTGGCCTCCAACAACGTGCTGTTCCCCGCCAACGGCGAACCCTCCATCGTGCCGTCGCAAGACGTGGTGCTGGGTCTGTACTACGCCACCCGCGAGCGCACGAACGGCAAGGGCGAAGGCATGGTGTTTGCCGACATCCCCGAACTCCAGCGCGCGCTGGACAACGGTGTGGTCGAGATCACCGCCAAGATCAACATCCGTCTGACCGAGTACACCAAGGACAAGGCCACGGGCGAGTTCATCCCCGAAACCAAGCTGGTCGAGACCACCGTCGGTCGCGCCCTGCTGTCCGAGATCCTGCCCAAGGGCCTGCCTTTTGCGAACATCAACAAGGCGCTCAAGAAGAAGGAAATCTCGCGTCTGATCAACACTTCCTTCCGCAAGTGCGGTCTGAAGGAAACCGTGGTGCTGGCTGACAAGCTGCTGCAAAACGGCTTCCGTCTGGCCACGCGCGCTGGCATCTCGATCGCCATCGACGACATGCTGGTGCCCAAGCAGAAGTACGAGCTGATCGAGCACGCCGAGAAGGAAGTCAAGGAAATCGAACAGCAGTACGTCTCCGGTCTGGTGACGGCTGGCGAGCGCTACAACAAGGTGGTGGACATCTGGGGCAAGACCGGCGACGAAGTCGGCAAGGTCATGATGTCGCAGCTGTCCAAGCAAAAGACCATCGACCGCCACGGCAACGAAGTCGATCAGGAATCGTTCAACTCGATTTACATGATGGCCGACTCCGGCGCCCGTGGTTCGGCTGCCCAGATCCGCCAGCTGGCCGGTATGCGCGGCCTGATGGCCAAGCCTGACGGCTCCATCATCGAGACCCCCATCACGGCGAACTTCCGTGAAGGTCTGAACGTGTTGCAGTACTTCATCTCCACCCACGGCGCCCGTAAGGGTCTGGCCGACACGGCGTTGAAGACCGCGAACTCGGGCTACCTGACCCGTCGTCTGGTGGACGTGACGCAAGACCTGGTCGTGACCGAGGACGATTGCGGCACCGACCAAGGCATCGCCACCCGCGCGCTGGTCGAAGGCGGTGAAGTCATCGAATCGCTGCGCGACCGCATCCTGGGCCGCGTCCCTGCGATCGACGTGCTGCACCCCGAAACCCAGGACGTGCTGATCCCCGCTGGCACCATGCTGGACGAGGATGTGCTCGACGAGCTGGAAGCCGCTGGCGTGGACGAAGTCAAGGTCCGCACCCCGCTGACCTGCGCGACCCGTTACGGTCTGTGCGCCAAGTGCTATGGCCGTGACCTGGGCCGTGGCGGTCTGGTGAACGCTGGTGAGGCCGTGGGCGTGATCGCTGCGCAGTCCATCGGTGAACCCGGTACCCAGCTGACCATGCGTACCTTCCACATCGGTGGTGCCGCTTCGCGTGCCGCCATCGCCTCGAGCGTGGAAGCCAAGTCCGACGGCATCATCGGCTTCAATGCCACGATGCGTTACGTGACCAACGGCAAGGGTGAGCTGGTCGTGATTTCCCGTTCGGGCGAAATCATCATCACCGACCCGCACGGCCGTGAGCGTGAGCGTCACAAGGTGCCGTACGGCGCCGTCCTGACCGTCAAGGCCGACCAGACCATCAAGGCTGGCACGAACCTGGCGAACTGGGACCCGCTGACCCGTCCGATCATCACCGAGTTCGGTGGTACCGCTCGCTTCGAGAACGTCGAAGAAGGCGTGACCGTGGCCAAGCAGGTGGACGAAGTGACCGGTCTGTCGACCCTGGTCGTGATCGATCCGAAGCGCCGTGGCGCCGCCAAGATCGTGCGTCCGCAGGTCAAGCTGCTCGACGGCAATGGCCAGGAAGTCAAGATCCCCGGCACCGATCACCCGGTGACCATCGGCTTCCAGGTCGGCGCCCTGATCCAGGTGCGCGACGGCCAGGAACTGCACCCTGGTGAAGTGCTGGCCCGTATCCCCATCGAAGGTCAGAAGACCCGCGACATCACCGGCGGTCTGCCGCGTGTGGCCGAACTGTTCGAAGCCCGCTCGCCCAAGGACAAGGGCACGCTGGCCGAGATCACCGGGACCGTGTCCTTCGGTAAGGAAACCAAGGGCAAGGTTCGCCTGCAGATCACCAGCCCTGAAGGTCAGGTTTGGGAAGATCTGGTGCCCAAGGAAAAGAACATCCTGGTGCACGAAGGCCAAGTCGTGAACAAGGGCGAATCCATCGTCGACGGTCCGGCCGATCCGCAGGACATCCTGCGTCTGCTGGGCATCGAAGAGTTGGCTCGCTACATCGTCGACGAAGTGCAGGACGTGTACCGTCTGCAGGGCGTGAAGATCAACGACAAGCACATCCAGGTCATCGTTCGCCAGATGCTGCGCCGCGTGCAGATCGTCAACCCGGGCGACACCCACTACATCGTGGGCGAGCAGGTCGAGCGTTCGGAGCTGCTGGACACGAACGACAAGATGCGCGCCGAGGGCAAGATGATCGCCACGCACAGCGATGTGCTGCTGGGCATCACCAAGGCCTCGCTGTCGACCGACTCCTTCATCTCGGCCGCTTCCTTTCAGGAAACGACCCGCGTGCTGACCGAGGCTGCCATCATGGGCAAGCGCGACGAGCTGCGTGGCCTTAAGGAAAACGTCATCGTGGGTCGCCTGATCCCCGCTGGTACCGGCATGGCCTACCACCAGGCTCGCAAGGCCAAGGAAGAGATGGACGACAGCGAACGCCGCGCCATCGCCATGCAGGAAGCCCAGGAGCGCGCTGCGCTCGAACTGGCTGCCCTGGATGACGAAGCCGACGCGACCGCTGCCGAGGGCGATGCCGCAGCCGAGTAAGCTGCACGCCCCCGCCTGACAGCGCAAAGCGCCAGCGCCCTCAAGGGCCTGGCGCTTTTTTCATGGGCGGCGACAGCGTCGCTCAGGCGGTGGGGGCGCCCAGCTCTTGCAGGATGGCGACCAGCAGATGCCAGCAACGCGCCACCGAGGCCACGTCCACGGACTCACCGGGGGCGTGGGCCCCACGGATGGTCGGACCGAAGGAGACGATGTCCATGGCAGGGTATTTGGCCGAGATCAGCCCACATTCCAGTCCGGCATGGATGACTTGAACGTGCGAAGCCTGGTCGAATTCGCGTGCGAAGACCTGCTGGCAGGTGCGCAGCAGCGCCGAGTCGGGCCGCGGTGTCCACCCCGGGTACTGTCCAGCGCAGACCGCGGTGGTGCCCGTCAGCTGCCACAGGCTGACGATCTCCTGTGCCAAGGCGTGTGCCTGGCTGTCGCGCAGCGAGCGCACCATGAAGTTGCAGTGACCGCCCTCGGGCGAGACGCTCACCATGCCCAGGTTGTTGGAGGTCTCGACCACCCCGGGCACACTCAGGCTCTGGCGTTTGACCCCATGGGGCGCCGCCAGCAAGGTGTTCAGCCAGATCGCCTGCTCGTGCTGCGGCAGCAAGCCGGCTGGCCGCGCATCGTCTCGGTTGACCTCCTCGACCTGCAGACGCAGGCCTGGCTCCGCATCCGCCCACTCGTCGCGCAGCAGGGCGTGCCAGGCGGCCAGTTGCGTCTCCAGCACGGGTACCTGATCGGGGGGCAGGGCCACGATGGCGAAGGCCTCCCGCGGCAGGGCGTTGCGGGCCGTGCCGCCTTGCAGGCTCACCAGACGCAGGCCACAGGCCGGCGCCAGGGCGTGCAGGACGCGCACCAGCAGCTTGATCGCATGGCCGCGCCCTTCGTGGATGTGGATGCCGGAGTGTCCCCCGCGCAGCCCCCCCAAACGGATGCAGCGATGCAGATGTCCGGTGGGCAGGGGTTCGGCACAGGCGGTGCGGTCGACGTTGACGTCCAGTCCGCCCGCGCAGCCCAGGTAGAACTCGCCCCATTCTTCGGTGTCCAGGTTGAGCATCAGGCTGCCTTGCAGCAGGCCCGGCGCCAAGCCCTGCGCACCGCCCATGCCGGCTTCTTCGTCAACGGTGAAAAGCGCTTCCAGAGGACCATGCACCAACGTGCGGTCTTCCAAGGCCGCCAGCGCCAGGGCCACCCCGATGCCGTTGTCGGCGCCCAGGGTGGTGTCTTCGGCCCGTAGCCAACCGTCCTGCAGGACCGGGGTGATCGGATCACGCGAGAAATCGTGCGCCACCCCGCTGTTGGCCTGGCAGACCATGTCCAAGTGTCCTTGCAGGACCACACCGGGGCGATCCTCGCAGCCGGGGCTGGCAGGCTTGCGCACCAGCAGGTTGCCGGCCGCATCCACCTCGTGGTGCAGTCCCTGAGCCTGAGCCCACTGGGCCACATGCGCCCGCAAGACCGCCTCCTGCTTGGACGGGCGGGGGATGCGGCACAGGGTGTCAAAGTGGCGCCAGACCGCAGCGGGCTGGAGCGAGGCGAACACGGGATTCATGGTGGGGCGATGCATCGGGTCAGGGCGGCAAGGACATGGACGTCAGCGTTCACGCTGGTCGGGTGGCGCCAGACCAGGGTGAGGCCAGCCCAGCAACTCGGCCAGTCGTGTCACCACCCACTGCGCTTCAGCTGCCGAGACCACGCCATCCGGCGAAACCAGGCCCTGCTCACAGCGCTGCAACACTTCCTGCTCGTCCACGCCGATCTCGACATGGATCCCCCGGCAGTGCTCGGTGAGGTGCTGGGCCAGGTCCTCGCACAGCTCGTAGCGTTCTCGCAGCGTTTGCACGGGCACGGTCAGTCGCCCGCGGGCATCGGCGTGCAAGGCGATGAAAGAGGGCGGAATTTCAATTTGGTACACATCGGACATGGAGAGGTTGTACCTCAAGCCGCGTGCCAGCCCTGAGGGGCAGCGACAATCTCCATGTCCCTTCTTGTCCTTTGTGCCTGGATTCCTTGCCTGACGCCACCTTGCCCCGCTTTCGGCCTTGCCTGACCTTGCAGACCCTCAACCGAGGCGATGGCTTGTTGGGCATGGTGTCCCACGGTCGTTTCGGCCCTCGGGGCGCGCAGGTCACCGTGGCGTCGGTGGACTGGACCTATGCCAACGACCTCGGACTCTTCTGGGCTTGCCCGGCACCTACCTCGGTTTTGGGAGCGCGCAGCTTGGCGCCCGTCGTCGTCGAGGACGCTCTGGGCCGGCATCACACCCTGCAGCGCGACACCGTCGCAGAGTCCGACGCCTTCGATGCCCTGAGGGACACCGGTTTGCGCCCCTTGCCCGAAGAGACCCTGCAATGGCGCGCGCCGGCATTGGCGCGTCAGCATGTGCGCGAAGGCGAGGCCCTGTGGTCCCTGCCCCAGGAGGACGACTTCGCCGATTTCTGGGCCGATACCGTGCCGCAACTGCAGGCCCGGGGCTGGCGCATCGTCGTGCGACCGGGGTTCGCCCACCAGAGCGTGCCGGTGAGTGCCTGGCGCCTGGTGGTGCAGGCCGAGGATGGCGCCGCCCTGGGGCATGAGCCCGTCGGCGACTGGCAGCCTGCCGCGCCCAAGGTGCAGCCTTTGGGGGCACCGCGTCGCGAAGGCTCCTGGCTCTTGAGCCTGGGTGTCGAGGTCGACGGTCAGACCCTGGACCTCGCCCCGCTGATCGCCGACCTGCTGCGCCGTGACAAGCGCTGGCTGGATGCCCACGAGATCGCCGCCATCCCCGACACGGCGCTGATCCGCCTGCGTGCCCCGGGCGGGCACCGTCTGGATGCGCCTGCCGCGCCGCTCAAGGCCATCGTGGGCGCCTTGGTCGATCTCCTGACCGACCCCCGTCGCAAGGAAGGTCCCTTGCAGGTCAGCGGCTGGGACGTCGTCCGCCTGGACCGCCTGCGCGAGCATCTGGCCGACACACAGGCCGAGCGGGCCGGCCCGCAGGGGCGCTGGCAGCTGCAAGGCGAGGCCGGCTTGTGGGACTTGGCCCAGCGCCTGCGCCAAGCCGGCACGCCCCAGGCCGTGCCCCCGCCCCAGGGGCTGGCCGTGACCTTGCGCCCCTACCAGGCGCACGGCCTGGCCTGGCTGCAGTACCTGCGCACCCACCACCTGGGCGGCATCCTGGCCGACGACATGGGCCTGGGCAAGACCGCGCAGACCCTGGCACACCTGCTGGTGGAAAAGGAGGCCGGGCGGCTGGACCGGCCGGCCCTTGTGGTCGTGCCCACTTCCTTGCTGTTCAACTGGCAGGCCGAGGCACGGCGCATGGCCCCCGATCTGCGGGTCCTGACCCTGCACGGCCCCAGCCGGGCCGAGCGTCATGCCCAGGTGTCTGACCACGATCTCGTGCTGGTGACCTACCCCTTGGTCTGGCGTGACCTCGATGCCTTGTCAGCCCAGCGTTTTCACTTCCTCATCCTCGACGAGGCGCAGACCGTCAAGAACGCCGCCAGCCGCACTGCCACCGCCGTGCGCCGTCTGCAGGCGCGTCACCGTCTCTGTCTGACGGGCACCCCGCTGGAAAACCACCTCGGTGAGCTCTGGGCCCAATTCGACTTCCTGATGCCCGGCTACCTGGGCGACCCACGCAGTTTCCAGCGACGCTGGCGCGATCCCATCGAGCAGCAGGGCGAGACCCTGCGGGCGCAGTTGCTTGCCCAACGCGTGCGCCCCTTCATCCTGCGTCGCCGCAAGGCCGACGTCGCGACGGAACTGCCCGCGCGCATCGACGTTCTCCAGCACCTCACGCTGGAAGGACGCCAGAAAACCTTGTACGAAAGCGTGCGGGTGGCTGCCGACAAGCAGGTGCGCCAGGTCTTGCGGCGCGAGGGCTTTGCCGGCAGCCAGATCACCATCCTCGACGCCCTGCTCAAGCTGCGTCAGGTCTGTTGTGACCCCTATCTGCTGGCGGGGCACGCTTTGCCCCGTGGCACCGAGCGCGCCAAGATGGCCTGGTTGCGCGACACCTTGCCCGAGCTGGTGGCCGAAGGCCGGCGCATCCTGGTGTTCTCCCAGTTCACCACCTTGCTGCAGCTGCTCGCCCAGGAGCTGCGCGGCATCGACCTGCCCCATGCCATGCTCACCGGGGAGACGCCCGCTGACGCGCGCGGTCCCACCGTGGGCCAGTTCCAGTCCGGCGAGGGAGCGCCTGTTCTGCTCATCAGTCTCAAGGCGGGGGGCGTGGGCCTGAACCTGACGGCCGCCGACACCGTGATCCACGTCGATCCGTGGTGGAACCCGGCGGTGGAGCAGCAGGCCACGGACCGTGCGCACCGCCTGGGCCAGACCCGTCAGGTCATGGTTTACAAGCTGGTGGTGGCCGGCAGCATCGAAGAGCGCATGCTCGCCCTGCAGGCACGCAAAGCCGCCTTGGCCGAAGGTGTCCTGGGACAGGATGCCGCCGCTGCCACGAAGTTCACCTCGGACGACCTGGACGCCTTGCTCGCCCCTCTGGACGAGGTCGGTGAGCGGCGCCAGTGATGCGCCGCTGTCATGAAAAAACCCGCACGGGGCAAAGGCCCGGAGCGGGTACTGTCACCGCCGAAGCGGTGAGCCGATGAACGGATTCAACTCGGTTCAGCGTGCGCGGCGGCGGCGCATGGCAGCGATGCCCACCAGCCCCAGACCCATCAGGGCGTAGGTGCTGGGCTCTGGCACAGCGGCCACAGCGGTCAATCCGTTGAGGCGGAACGTGGACAGGACGGTGGTGCCTTGCAGTGTGAACACCTTGCCAACCACATTGCTCAGCGTTTCGGTGTCGGTGCTGACGATGCCATCGCCGACCAGATTCACGCTGCCGCCCGCCCAAGACAGGGTGGCACGGTCAGGGAGGTCCCACTCGGCCAGGCGCAAGCTGCTGAGGTTGACCGCTTGGGAGAAGGTCAGGGTCAGGAATTCGCCGTTGCCGATGCCCGGCAGATCAAGCGCGTTGGTCTTGACGCCCACACCATTGCTCAACAGAACGACGTCGAGCGAGCTGCCACCGGAGTTGGCGGTGATGTTCAGGCCAATGCCGCCGCTGCTGAACGTGGCCGTGCCGGTCGTGTTACCCAGAAGGCTGCCGCCACTGAGATCAAAATCAGCGGCCTGCGCCATCGCGGGCAGGGTCGCCGCCAAAACGACTGCGGCGAGAGTCTTCAATGTGGACATGGAGTCTCCTTGACAAGGTGCCACAGAGGTTTCTGGGGCATGTTGAACGGACTTTAGGGGTTTGCTGACATCGGCGCATCACCCTGAGTAAGGGCCGGGCTCACCCTAGGCGGGCTTGCCGGGGGTGAGCCCGCGACGCATTCGCTCGCCAGTTCTTGCGTTCCAAGACCCCTCTCCACTACAATGGAAGGCTTTTCGGCTTTCGCTTGCGCAATTTTTGCGGGGCGAGGCCGTTTTGTGCTTGGTTCAAGTGCCGGCCTCAGTTCGTTCAAGCTGTTGCAAGCCCTTGATTTTCAAGTGATTTTTCAACGGGAACCAAAGAAATGCCAACGATCAATCAGCTCGTGCGCCATGGCCGTCAGGTCGAGGTCACGAAGTCCAAGTCGCCTGCGATGGAAAACTGCCCGCAGCGCCGTGGCGTGTGCACCCGCGTGTACACCACCACGCCTAAGAAGCCTAACTCCGCTCTGCGTAAGGTCGCCAAGGTGCGCCTGACCAACGGTTTCGAGGTCATCTCCTACATCGGCGGTGAAGGCCACAACCTGCAAGAACACAGCGTCGTGCTGGTTCGCGGCGGTCGTGTGAAGGACTTGCCTGGTGTGCGTTACCACATCGTGCGCGGCTCCCTTGACCTGCAAGGCGTCAAGGACCGTAAGCAGTCCCGCTCGAAGTACGGCGCCAAGCGCCCCAAGAAGGCCTGATCGCTTTCTTGAAAAAGATAGTCGGTCCTCTTCATCAGCGTGTCACCCGAGCGGTGCAGTCTGGCGTCGAGAAGGCCGAGGTGGCGGTAGAGCCCGGATGGTCCGGAGCCTGCCGAGTAAGTGGAGTCTTCAGTTAAGAGACTCCAGGATGAGGGCGACAGCCCGCATCAACTGAAGCATTGAAAGGAATCGAAATGCCTCGTCGTCGCGAAGTACCCAAGCGTGAAATCCTGCCCGATCCCAAGTTCGGATCGGTCGACCTCTCCAAGTTCATGAACGTGATCATGGAATCCGGCAAGAAGGCTGTGGCCGAGCGCATCATCTACGGTGCCCTCGAACAAGTCGAAAAGAAGGCCGGCAAGGATCCGCTGGAAATCTTCAACATCGCGCTGAACAACATCAAGCCCGTGGTCGAAGTGAAGTCTCGCCGCGTGGGTGGTGCGAACTACCAGGTTCCCGTTGAAGTTCGCCCCTCCCGTCGTATCGCACTGGCCATGCGCTGGTTGAAGGAATCGTCGCGCAAGCGTTCCGAGAAGTCGATGGCCCAACGTCTGGCCAACGAACTGCTGGAAGCCGCAGAAGGCCGTGGCGGCGCGATGAAGAAGCGTGACGAAGTGCACCGCATGGCCGAAGCCAACAAGGCCTTCTCGCACTTCCGCTTCTAATCCACCACCCGCAGCACAACTGCAAAAAGGGCGCTCGGATCGTGCACAACACATCCGGCGCCTTGTCAAATCTGGAGTGACCACATGGCACGCAAAACCCCGATTGGCCGTTACCGCAACATCGGTATCTCGGCTCACATCGACGCCGGCAAGACCACCACGACCGAACGCATCCTGTTCTACACGGGCGTGAGCCACAAGATTGGTGAAGTGCACGAAGGTGCCGCCACCATGGACTGGATGGAGCAAGAGCAAGAGCGCGGCATCACCATCACGTCGGCTGCCACGACCTGCTTCTGGAAGGGGATGGACAACTCCTACCCTGAGCACCGTTTCAACATCATCGACACCCCGGGCCACGTGGACTTCACCATCGAAGTCGAACGCTCGATGCGCGTGCTCGACGGCGCTTGCATGGTCTACTGCGCTGTGGGCGGCGTGCAGCCCCAGTCTGAAACCGTGTGGCGTCAGGCGAACAAGTACAAGGTGCCCCGTCTGGCCTTCGTGAACAAGATGGACCGTACCGGTGCCAACTTCTTCAAGGTCTACGACCAGCTCAAGCTGCGCCTGAAGGCCAACCCCGTGCCCGTGGTGATCCCCATCGGTGCCGAAGACAACTTCCAGGGCGTCGTCGACCTGCTGAAGATGAAGGCCATCTACTGGGACGAAGCGTCCCAGGGCATGAAGTTCGACTACCGCGAAATCCCCGCCGAGTTGCTCGAAGATGCCAAGAAGTGGCGCGAGAACATGGTCGAGGCCGCGGCCGAAGCCAACGAAGAGCTGATGAACAAGTACCTGGAAGAAGGTGACTTGTCTGAAGACGAAATCAAGAAGGCCCTGCGTCAGCGCACCATCGCCGTGGAAATCCAGCCGATGCTGTGCGGTACCGCCTTCAAGAACAAGGGCGTGCAGCGCATGCTCGACGCCGTCATCGACTACCTGCCTTCCCCGATCGACATCCCGCCGGTCGCTGGCACGGACGAAGATGGCAACGAAGTCAGCCGCAAGGCCGACGACGCCGAGAAGTTCTCGGCTCTGGCTTTCAAGCTGATGACCGACCCGTACGTCGGCCAGCTGACCTTCGTGCGCGTGTACTCCGGCGTCCTGAATTCGGGCGACACCGTGTACAACGCCATCAAGGGCAAGAAGGAACGTATCGGCCGTATCCTGCAGATGCACGCCAACGAGCGTGAGGAAATCAAGGAAATTCTGGCTGGCGACATCGCCGCTTGCGTGGGCCTGAAGGACGTCACCACCGGCGAAACGCTGTGTGATCCGGACTCCATCATCACCCTGGAAAAGATGGAATTCCCTGAGCCCGTGATTGCACAGGCCGTGGAACCCAAGACCAAGGCTGACCAGGAAAAGATGGGCATCGCCCTGAACCGCCTGGCCGCTGAAGATCCTTCTTTCCGCGTGCGCACCGACGAAGAATCGGGTCAGACCATCATCGCCGGCATGGGCGAACTGCACCTGGAAATCATCGTTGACCGCATGAAGCGTGAATTCGGTGTGGAGGCCAACGTGGGCAAGCCGCAAGTGGCCTACCGCGAAACCATCCGCAAGAAGGTCACCGACATCGACGGCAAGTTCGTGCGTCAGTCGGGCGGTAAGGGCCAGTACGGTCACGTCGTTCTGACGGTTGAGCCGATGGAACCGGGCGGCAAGGGCTTCGAGTTCGTCGACGAAATCAAGGGCGGTGTGGTGCCTCGCGAGTACATCCCTGCGGTGGAAAAGGGCATCATCGACACGCTGCCGAACGGCGTGTTGGCCGGCTACCCCGTCGTGGACGTGCGCGTGCGCCTGACCTTCGGTTCGTACCACGATGTGGACTCGAACGAAAACGCCTTCAAGATGGCCGCTTCGATGGGCTTCAAGGACGCCTGCCGCAAGGCAGACCCCGTGATCCTCGAGCCGATGATGGCCGTGGAAGTTGAAACGCCGGAAGACTACGCTGGTACCGTGATGGGCGACCTGTCCTCGCGTCGCGGCATGGTCCAAGGTATGGACGACATGGTCGGCGGTGGCAAGGTCATCAAGGCCGAAGTCCCGCTGTCGGAAATGTTCGGCTACTCGACCAGCCTGCGTTCCGCCACCCAAGGCCGCGCCACCTACACGATGGAGTTCAAGCAGTACGCTGAAGCTCCGCGTAACGTGGCCGAAGCCATCATCACGGCTCGCGGTAAGTAATCGGCCCAACCCCCTACGCGCCTCGCGCGCCCCCTCGAGGGGGCGACACCAGCAGACCGGCGAAGCCGGATCTGCGGTCTCTGTTGGATCGCGTGGGGTGCTGTGCCAAATGAGCGCGAGGTGGTAACATCCGCGGCTCACCCAAATCTAAGCCGGTCTTTGGCGCCACGCTGAGCGTGGTGGGTCTGCTGCCCATGGCAGACCCGTGCTGGAAACCTTAAACCGTCATGGGCAACTGTTCTTTGTTTGGAGAAACAAATGGCAAAGGAAAAATTCGAACGGACCAAGCCGCACGTGAACGTCGGCACCATTGGCCACGTTGACCACGGCAAGACCACCCTGACGGCTGCCATCACCACCGTTCTGGCCAAGAAGTTTGGCGGCTCCGCCAAGGCTTACGACCAGATCGACGCGGCTCCTGAAGAAAAGGCCCGCGGCATCACCATCAACACCGCTCACGTTGAGTACGAAACGGCCAACCGCCACTACGCTCACGTGGACTGCCCTGGCCACGCCGACTATGTGAAGAACATGATCACCGGCGCCGCCCAGATGGACGGTGCGATCCTGGTGTGTTCCGCTGCTGACGGCCCGATGCCCCAGACCCGCGAACACATCCTGCTGTCGCGTCAGGTGGGCGTGCCTTACATCATCGTCTTCCTGAACAAGGCTGACATGGTGGACGACGCCGAGCTGCTGGAACTGGTCGAAATGGAAGTGCGCGAGCTGCTGTCCAAGTACGACTTCCCCGGCGACGACACCCCGATCATCAAGGGTTCGGCCAAGCTGGCTCTGGAAGGCGACACTGGCGAGCTGGGCGAACAAGCCATCATGAAGCTGGCCGACGCTCTGGACAGCTACATCCCCACGCCTGAGCGCGCTGTGGACGGCACGTTCCTGATGCCTGTGGAAGACGTGTTCTCGATCTCGGGTCGCGGCACCGTGGTGACCGGCCGTATCGAACGCGGCATCATCAAGGTCGGCGAAGAAATCGAAATCGTCGGTATCAAGGCCACCCAGAAGACCACCTGCACGGGCGTGGAAATGTTCCGCAAGCTGCTGGACCAAGGTCAAGCTGGCGACAACGTCGGTATCCTGCTGCGCGGCACCAAGCGTGAAGACGTGGAACGCGGCCAAGTGCTGTGCAAGCCCGGCTCCATCAAGCCGCACACGCACTTCACCGGCGAAGTGTACGTTCTGAGCAAGGACGAAGGCGGCCGTCACACCCCGTTCTTCAACAACTACCGTCCTCAGTTCTACTTCCGCACCACCGACGTGACCGGCTCGATCGAGCTGCCGGCCGACAAGGAAATGGTGATGCCTGGTGACAACGTGTCGATCACCGTCAAGCTGATCGCCCCGATCGCCATGGAAGAAGGTCTGCGTTTCGCCATCCGTGAAGGCGGTCGCACCGTCGGCGCCGGCGTGGTTGCCAAGATCATCGAGTAATTTGCATGACACCTGCCCGCTTGCGGCCTTGCCGAGGCGGGCATCTCTCATCGCTCTTTAATTGAAGGAAGTGTCATGGCACAACAAAAGATCCGCATCCGCCTGAAGGCTTTCGACTACAAGCTGATCGACCAGTCGTCGGCTGAAATCGTCGAAACCGCCAAGCGCACCGGCGCCATCGTCAAGGGTCCCGTGCCCCTGCCGACCCGCCTGCAACGTTTCGACATCCTGCGTTCGCCTCACGTCAACAAGACGTCGCGCGACCAGTTCGAAATCCGCACCCACCAGCGTCTGATGGACATCGTGGACCCGACCGACAAGACGGTTGACGCCCTGATGAAGCTCGACCTGCCGGCTGGCGTGGACGTCGAAATCAAGCTGCAGTGATCGTTCGGCCTCGGCCGAAGTGATTGCCAAACCGCCTTCGGGCGGTTTTTTCATGCCTGCAGCGCCCGATGCTTGCACAAGCAGGGGTGCTTTGTTATGATCGCAGGCTTTCCCGTAATGGGTGGCTTGCCTATTGCCTAATTTTTAAGCAATGGCGAGTGCTCAGGGTGGAAACCAAAGGCGTCTTGCGGGTCCATGCAGTTGGTGGAGTCGCAAGGTGCCGAAAGAGTCGGCCCGGCCAATCGTTGTCGGGTTTGTGTAAAAGGCCCCCGATATGTGGGGCTGGAGAAAAACCATGAGTCTTAGCAATCGCCTCGGATTGCTGGGCCGCAAGGTGGGCATGATGCGCATCTACACAGAAGACGGCGACGCCGTTCCTGTGACGGTGCTGGATGTGTCCAACAACCGTGTGTCCCAGGTCAAAACCGTTGAGACTGACGGCTACACCGCTGTTCAGGTGGTGTTCGGTGCGCGCAAAGCTTCGCGCGTCACCAAGCCCGAAGCCGGTCACCTCGCCAAAGCTGGCGTGGAAGCTGGTGAAGTCACCAAGGAATTCCGCGTGGCCCCCGAAGTCGCCGCCGAGTACAAGGCCGGTAGCAGCATTGCTCCCGCCGCCCTGTTCCAGGCTGGCCAGCTGGTTGACGTGCAAGGCACTTCGATCGGTAAGGGTTACGCCGGCACCATCAAGCGCCACAACTTCGGTTCGCAGCGCGCTTCGCACGGTAACTCGCGTTCGCACAACGTTCCTGGCTCCATCTCGATGGCGCAGGATCCTGGCCGCGTGTTCCCCGGCAAGAAGATGACCGGTCACATGGGTGACGAGACCGTTACCACGCAAAACCTCGACATCGTGCGCGTTGACGAAGCCCGTCAACTGCTGCTGGTCAAGGGTGCGGTGCCGGGCGCCAAGGGTGGCTTCGTCACCGTGCGTCCCGCAGTGAAGGTCAAGATCAAGAAAGGAGCCAACTGATGGCACAGCTCGAGCTCCTCAATGAGCAAGGTCAGGCTGCTTCCAAGGTTGAAGCTTCCGACACCGTGTTCGGCCGTGACTACAACGAAGCCCTGATCCATCAGATCGTTGTTGCTTACCAAGCCAATGCCCGTCAAGGTACGCGCGCCCAGAAGGACCGCGAAACCGTCAAGCACACCACCAAGAAGCCCTGGCGCCAAAAGGGCACCGGTCGTGCTCGCGCTGGTATGTCGTCCTCGCCGCTGTGGCGTGGGGGCGGTCGGATTTTCCCGAACAGCCCTGACGAAAACTTCTCGCACAAGGTCAACAAGAAGATGTACCGCGCCGGTATGGCCGCCATCTTCTCGCAATTGGCCCGCGAAGGCCGCCTGGCCGTGGTGGACTCGATCGATGTCGAAGCCCCCAAGACCAAGCTGCTGGCTGCCAAGCTGAAGGCCATGAACCTGGACCACGTCCTGGTGATCGCTGACGAAGTCAACGAAAACCTGTTCCTGGCTGCTCGCAACCTGCCCAACGTGCTGGTGGTTGAGCCCCGTTACGCCGATCCCCTGTCCCTGGTCTTCTACAAGAAGGTCGTGGTCACCAAGGGTGCGATCGCCAAGCTGCAGGAGATGTTCGCATGAGCACTCTGAAATTTGATGAAGCCCGCCTGCTGAAGGTGTTGGTCGCTCCGATCATTTCGGAAAAGGCCACCTCCGCTGCTGAAGAGCGCGGCCAAGTGCTGTTCAAGGTGCTGCGCGACGCCACCAAGCCCGAGATCAAGGCCGCTGTTGAGCTGCTGTTCAAGGTCGAAGTGAAGTCGGTGCAAGTCCTGAACCAGAAGGGCAAGACCAAGCGCTTTGGTGGCCGTATCGGTCGCCGTGACCACGCCAAGAAGGCCTTCGTGTCTCTGGCTGCCGGTCAAGAGCTGAACTTCTCTGGGGAGGCTGCGTAATCATGGCCGTCGTTAAACTGAAACCGACTTCGCCTGGCCGTCGTGGCGTGGTGAAGGTGGTGCACAAGCACCTGCACAAGGGCGCGCCTCACGCTGCGCTGTTGGAGCCGCAGATCCAGAATGCTGGCCGTAACAACAACGGTCACATCACGATCCGTCACAAGGGCGGTGGTCACAAGCACCACTACCGCGTGGTTGACTTCGTCCGTAACAAGGACGGCATCCCCGCGAAGGTTGAGCGCATTGAATACGACCCGAACCGCACGGCTCACATCGCTCTGGTGTGCTATGCCGACGGTGAACGTCGCTACATCATCGCTCCCCGTGGCCTGGAAGCTGGCGCCACCGTGATCAGCGGCTCTGAAGCCCCGATCAAGGCCGGCAACACGCTGCCCATCCGCAACATCCCCGTGGGCTCGACCATCCACAACATCGAACTGAAGCCTGGCAAGGGCGGTCAGATCGCTCGTTCGGCTGGTACGTCCGCTGTTCTGATGGCCCGTGAAGGCACCTACGCTCAGGTTCGCCTGCGCTCGGGTGAAGTCCGCAAGGTCCACATCGAATGCCGCGCCACCCTGGGTGAAGTGAGCAACGAAGAGCACAGCCTGCGTCAATACGGTAAGGCCGGTGCCATCCGCTGGAAGGGTATCCGCCCGACCGTGCGTGGCGTCGCCATGAACCCGGTGGATCACCCGCACGGTGGTGGCGAAGGCCGCACTGGTGAAGGTCAGGTCCCTGTCTCGCCATGGAACACCATGACGAAGGGTTACCGTACCCGTAACAACAAGCGCACGCAGACCTTCATTGTGTCGCGTCGCAAGAAATAAGAGGTAGGCTGAAATGGCTCGTTCTCTTAAAAAGGGTCCGTTCGTTGACCATCACCTGCTGGCCAAGGTCGAGAAGGCTGTCGAAACCAAAGACAAGAAGCCCGTCAAGACTTGGTCGCGTCGTTCGACCATCCTGCCTGAGTTCATTGGCCTGACGATTGCTGTGCACAACGGCAAGCAACACGTGCCCGTGTACATCCAGGACCAGATGGTTGGTCACAAGCTCGGCGAGTTCGCCCTGACCCGTACGTTCAAGGGTCACCCAGGCGACAAGAAAGCCAAGAAATAAGGAGCAGCGACGATGGAAACGAAAGCAATCGTGCGCGGTGTTCGCCTGTCTTGCGACAAGGGTCGTCTGGTCGCTGACCTGATCCGTGGCAAGAAGGTGGACCAAGCCCTGAACATCCTGGAGTTCACCCAGAAGAAGGCTGCCGGCATCATCAAGAAGGCTCTGGAGTCGGCAATCGCCAACGCCGAGCACAACGACGGTGCTGACATCGACGAACTGAAGGTCAAGACCATTTATGTGGAGCAAGGCACCACGTTGAAGCGTTTCACCGCCCGCGCAAAGGGCCGTGGCAATCGCATCAGCAAGCCGACCTGCCACATTTATGTGACCGTGGGCAACTAAGCAGAGGCTGATCATGGGACAGAAAATCCACCCAACCGGCTTCCGCCTGGCCGTCACCCGTAACTGGGCATCGCGTTGGTACGCTACCAATCGCAACTTTGCCTCGATGCTGGCTGAAGACCTGGAAGTCCGCGAATTCCTGAAGAAAAAGCTGAAGAACGCGGCTGTGTCGCGTATCTTGATCGAGCGTCCCGCCAAGAGCGCACGCATCACCATTTTCTCGGCTCGTCCGGGCGTGGTGATCGGCAAGAAGGGCGAAGACATCGAAAACCTGAAGCTCGAACTGGCCAAGCGTCTGAATTGCCCGGTCTCGGTGAACATCGAAGAAGTGCGCAAGCCTGAAGTCGATGCTCAACTGATCGCCGATTCGATCACGCAGCAGCTGGAAAAGCGCATCATGTTCCGTCGCGCCATGAAGCGTGCGATGCAGAACGCCATGCGTCTGGGCGCCCAAGGCATCAAGATCATGTCGGCCGGTCGTCTGAACGGCATCGAAATCGCACGTACCGAGTGGTACCGCGAAGGTCGCGTGCCCCTTCACACCCTGAAGGCTGACATCGACTACGGCACCTCCGAAGCTCACACCACCTACGGTGTGATCGGCGTGAAGGTGTGGGTCTACCGCGGTGACCGCCTGGCCAATGGCGAGGCTCCCGTGCTGAAGGGTGACGATCGTGAAGACGACCGTCGCAACCGTCGCGGCCCCCGTAGCGATCGTCCGAACGACCGCCGTGGCCCCCGTGGCGCTGGCCGCCCCCGTGCTGATGGCGCTCCCGCCGACGGCAGCGACAAGCCTGCTGTCGCCGCTGACGCCAAGCGCGTTCGCAAGGCTCCCGTCGCCGAAGCGAAAGGAGAATAAACATGTTGCAACCTAATCGTCGCAAGTTCCGCAAGGAACACAAAGGCCGTAACACGGGTGTTGCCACCCGCGGTGCCGATGTGTCCTTCGGCGATTTCGGCCTGAAGGCCACTGAGCGTGGTCGCATCACGGCTCGTCAGATCGAAGCTGCACGTCGTGCGATTTCCCGTCACGTCAAGCGTGGTGGCCGCATCTTCATCCGCATCTTCCCCGACAAGCCGATCTCGAACAAGCCTGCCGAAGTCCGTATGGGTAACGGTAAGGGTAACGTTGAGTACTACGTGGCTGAAATTCAGCCCGGTAAGGTCCTCTACGAAATCCAGGGCGTGCCCGAGGCACTCGCTCGTGAGGCGTTCACGCTGGCCGCTGCAAAGCTGCCGCTGAGCACCACCTTCGTCGGCCGCCAGTTCGGCATCTAATCAGGCGCTAAGGAGAAAGTTATGGCGAAAGCCTCTGAACTGCGCGCCAAGGATGTGGCCGCACTGGAAACCGAGATCAAGGACCTGCTGAAGTCGCACTTCAACCTGCGCATGCAGCGTGCCACCCAGCAGCTCAATGATCACTCGGCTCTGAAGAAGACCCGTCGCGACATTGCACGTGTCAAGACGATTCTGACCGAGAAGAAAGGAGCCGCCCAATGACGGAAGCTCAAACCAAAGTGACCCGTACCTTCGTGGGTAAGGTGGTCAGCGATGCCCGCGCCAAGACCGTGACGGTGTTGGTCGAGCGTCGTGCCAAGCACGAGCTGTATGGCAAGATCGTGGCCAAGTCGCGCAAGTACCATGCTCACGACGAGAACAATGAGTTCAAGATCGGTGACGTGGTCGAGATCAGCGAAAGCCGCCCTCTGTCCAAGACCAAGAGCTGGGTCGTGACCCGTCTGGTCCAGAAGGCCGAGCTGGTCTGATCTTCGTGATCTGATCGCCACGCCGCCACCGGGGTTTCCGCCCCGGTGTGGCTGCCGAAAACCGGTTGTCCAGTGATACTGGCAGCCGGTTTTTTTATTGTCTGTTGGATTCTCAGGAGAGACGCATGATCAAAGTGGGTGACAAGCTGCCGGGCGGCACGTTGTTCGAGTACATCGATGTGGCGACCGAAGGCTGCAGCCTCGGCCCCAACCCGGTGGACGTCGCCAAGGCGACCGCCGGCAAGACCATCGCCATCTTTGGCGTGCCCGGCGCGTTCACGCCGACGTGCTCGGTGCAGCATGCCCCCGGCTACATCGCGTCGGCCGACGCGTTCAAGGCCGCCGGGGTCGACGAGATCTGGTGTGTGGCGGTGAACGATGCCTTCGTGATGGGCGCCTGGGGCCGTGAGCTGCAGGCTGCCGGCAAGGTGCGCATGCTGGCCGACGGCAGCGCCGAGTTCACCAAGGCCACGGGCCTGGTGCTGGACCTGAGCGCCAAGGGCCTGGGTCTGCGTTCCGGTCGCTTCTCGATGCTGGTCAAGGACGGTGTGGTGACGCAACTCAATGACGAGCAAGGCGGTGGCTATGCCGTGAGCGATGCGGCGACCTTGCTGAAGCAGATCCAGGGTTGATCGATCTGGGGCCGGATGCGCCGGGATGGCGCGTGTGGCCCGGTTCATGCCCCGAGGGCGTGCTGGTGTTGAACACCGGTGCGCCCTTTTTCTTGGGCTTTGCACCGTGGGTGTGCGCTGGCGAGCGACAAAGCGCTGGCACGGTTTAAGCATATGGGTTCTGCACAAACCTGACCATTTGGTCAGGTTGTCGAGCAAGGAGAACCCACCGTGTCCGAGAGTCCCTTCCACGATGTCCAGCCGGGGCGTCTGCCTACAGCGGCGTATGCGCAGCGGCTGCAGGCGGCCGAGACGCCCGCTTTGACGCCCATGCAGGCGGTGATCGAAGCCGAGCGCTGTCTGTATTGTTTCGACGCGCCGTGTCAGACGGCCTGCCCCACCGGCATCGATGTGCCGAGCTTCATCCACCGCATTGCCGATGGGAATGTGCGGGGGGCGGCGCAGGCGATCTTGTCGGCCAACCCGCTGGGTGGCATGTGCGCACGGGTGTGTCCGACCGAAGAGCTGTGCGAGGCCGTGTGTGTGCGCCAGACGCAGCAAGGCAAGGCGGTGGAGATCGGGCGGCTGCAGCGCTACGCGGTGGACGCGGTGATGAAGGAAGGCGCTGCGCCGGTGTTCACACGGGCGCCGGACACCGGGCGCAAGGTGGCGGTGGTGGGCGCCGGCCCGGCCGGCCTGGCCTGTGCGCACACCTTGGCGGTGCAAGGCCACGCGGTGACGCTGATCGACGCCCACGACAAGCTGGGCGGGCTCAATGAGTATGGGCTGGCCAGCTACAAGACGGCGGGTGACTTCGCGCAGCGCGAGGTCGCGTGGTTGTTGAGCGTGGGCGGCATCACGGTGCAGACGGGGGTGCGCATCGAGACGGTCGCGCAGTTGCAGGCCTTGTCGGAACACCACGATGCCGTGTTCCTGGGCGTGGGCCTGGGGGACGTGCGTCAACTGGGCCTGGCGGGCGAGGAGAGCCTGGCCGGGGTGGAAGACGCGGTGGACTTCATTGCGCGCCTGCGTCAATCGTCAGATTGGGCCACGCTGCCGATCGGCCGGCGTGTGCTGGTGATTGGCGGCGGCATGACGGCGGTGGACGCCGCGGTGCAGGCAAAACTGCTGGGCGCCGAAGAGGTGAGCATCGTGTACCGGCGTGGGCCGGAGGCGATGTCGGCGTCACAGGTGGAGCAGGCCTGGGCGCAGACCAACGGCGTGACGATTCGCCATGGCCTGGCGCCGGAAACCCTGCTGGGCGAAAGCGGGGCGGTGTGCGGGGTGCGCTTTGCCTGTCAACAGGACCTGGGTGACGGACGCTGGGGCCCCACCGGGGAGCATGTGACGCTGCCCGCCGACATGGTGCTCAAGGCGATTGGGCAGCGACTGGAGGAGGCGCCCTGGACGACGTCGGGCTTGTTCTTGCGCGATGGCCGGATCGTGGTCGATGCGCAGGGGCGCACGTCGCTGCCGGGCATCTGGGCGGGCGGCGATGCCTGCACGGGCGGGCGCGACCTGACGGTTGAAGCGGTTGAGGCGGGCAAGCAGGCCGCCTTGGGCATCCACGCATCCTTCCAAGCGGAGTCTTGATCATGGCCGATCTGCGCAGCAATTTCGTGGGCATTCACAGCCCGAATCCCTTCTGGCTGGCCTCGGCGCCGCCGACCGACAAGGCCACCAATGTGATCCGCGCGTTCGAGGCGGGCTGGGGCGGCGTGGTGTGGAAGACGCTGGGTGAAGACCCGCCGGTGGTCAACGTGAACGGGCCGCGCTACAGCACGCTGTTGTCGCCGGATCGCAAGGTGCTGGGCTTCAACAACATCGAGCTGATCTCGGACCGGCCTTTGGCGCTGAACCTGGCCGAGATCACGCAGGTGAAGAAGGACTGGCCGGACCGGGCGATGGTGGTGTCGCTGATGGTGCCGTGCAACGAGGCGTCGTGGCGTGCCATCTTGCCGCGGGTGGAGGACACCGGGGCCGATGGCATCGAGCTGAACTTCGGCTGTCCGCATGGCATGAGCGAGCGCGGCATGGGCGCGGCCGTGGGCCAGGTGCCCGAGTACATCGAGATGGTCACGGCGTGGTGCAAGCAGTACAGCCGCCTGCCGGTGATCGTGAAGCTGACGCCCAACATCGCCGACATCCGCCAGCCCTCGCAGGCGGCCAAGCGCGGCGGGGCCGATGCGGTGTCGCTGATCAACACGATCAACTCCATCATGGGGGTGGACCCGGCGACCTTGACGATGGTGCCGAGCACGGCGGGCATGGGCTCGCACGGCGGCTACTGCGGGCCGGCGGTCAAGCCGATCGCGCTGAACATGGTGGCGGAGATCGCGCGCACGGCGGAGACCCGTGGCTTGCCGATCTCGGGCATCGGCGGGGTGAGCACGTGGCGCGATGCGCTGGACTTCATCGCGCTGGGCGCGGGCACCGTGCAGGTGTGCACGGCGGCGATGGTGCATGGCTTCAAGATCGTGGAAGACCTGTGCAGCGGCTTGTCCAACTACATGGATGAGATGGGCGTGCAGAAGCTCGACGAGCTGGTGGGGCGTGCGGTGCCGACGGTGACGGACTGGAAGTTCCTCAACCTGAACCATGTGTCCAAGGCGGTGATCGACCAGGACAAGTGCATCAGCTGCGGGCGTTGCCATGTGGTGTGCGAAGACACCTCGCACCAGGCGATCACGGCGATGAAGGACGGCGTGCGCCACTTCGAAGTCAAAGAAGAGGAGTGCGTGGGCTGCAACCTGTGCGTGTCGGTCTGTCCGGTCGAGGAGTGCATCACCTTGCGGCACCTGGCGCCCGGTGAGGTGGACCTGCGCACCGGTGAGCCGGTGCCGGCCGAGCCGCGCAACTGGCTGGCCCACCCGAACAACCCGATGGCGACCGTTTGAGGCGGCCCCGTCCGCAAGGAGAGTGCGATGACGACAGCAAAGCAGCCGGCGGTGTGGATCCGTGGTGGCACAGTGGTCAATGCCGATGGGGAGCGCACGGCCGATGTGCTGTGCGTGGACGGGGTGATCGCGGCGGTGGGCGAGGACCTGGACGTGCCCGTGGGCGCCGAGGTGATCGACGCGGGCGGGCAGTATGTGATGCCGGGCGGGATCGACCCGCACACGCACATGCAACTGCCTTTCATGGGCACGGTGACGGCCGATGACTTCTTCACCGGGACCGCCGCCGGGCTGGCGGGGGGCACGACGAGCATCATCGACTTCGTGATCCCCGACCCGAAGCAGCCCTTGATGGACGCCTACCGCACGTGGCGGGGCTGGGCCGAGAAGGCGGCGGCGGACTATGGCTTTCACGTGGCGATCACGTGGTGGGACGAGTCGGTGCGGCGGGACATGGGCGCGCTGGTGCAGGACGAGGGCGTGAACAGCTTCAAGCATTTCATGGCCTACAAGAACGCCATCATGGCCGACGACGAGACGCTGGTGAACAGCTTCCGGCGGGCGCTGGAGCTGGGGGCGATGCCCACGGTGCATGCGGAAAACGGCGAGCTGGTGTTCCTGCTGCAGCAGGAGATGAAGGCGCAGGGGCTGACCGGGCCGGAGGCGCACCCGCTGTCACGCCCGCCGGCGGTGGAGGCCGAGGCGGCGCAGCGCGCGATCGCGATCGCCGATGTGCTCAATGTGCCGATCTATGTGGTGCATGTGTCGTGTGCGGAGTCGGCCGAGGCGATTGCCCGGGCGCGAGCGCGGGGGCAGCGGGTGTATGGCGAGGTGCTGGCCGGGCACCTGGTGATCGACGACAGCGTGTACCGGCATCCGGACTTCAACGTGGCGGCGGCGCATGTGATGAGCCCGCCGTTTCGTGCGCCCGAACACCAGGCGGCGCTGTGGCGCGGCCTGCAGGCGGGGCATCTGCACACGACGGCGACGGACCACTGCACCTTCTGTGCGGCCCAGAAGGCCATGGGGCGCCTGGACTTCAGCAAGATCCCCAATGGCACGGGCGGGGTGGAGGAGCGCCTGAGTGTGATCTGGGACGCCGGCGTCAACACGGGGCGCTTGACGCCGTCGGAGTTCGTGGCCGTCACCTCGGCCAATGCGGCCAAGCTGTTCAACCTGTACCCGCGCAAGGGTTGCGTGGCGGTGGGCGCGGATGCCGACCTCGTGGTGTGGGACCCGGCGGCCAGCAAGGCGCTGTCGGTGGCGACCCAGCACTCGAAGGGCGACTTCAACATCTTTGAGGGGCGCACGGTGCGCGGGGTGCCGACGCACACGCTCAGTGGCGGGCGCCTGGCCTATGTGCGGGGCGATTTGCGCGCCGAGCCCGGCCAGGGGCGCTATGTGAAGCGACCAGCGTTTGGGCCGGTGTTCGATGCCTTGTCGCGCAAGGCGGCGCTGGCGGCACCGCAAGCGGTGGCACGCGCCACGATCTGAACGGGAGGGAGAGAGATGCACAGCATGAACACGGCAACGCACGCGGATGTGAGCCAGGTGCGGGTGAATGGGGGCCGCTTGTGGGCCTCGTTGATGCGCCTGGCCGAGATCGGTGCCACGCCCAAGGGCGGCGTGTGCCGCCTGGCCTTGACCGAGCTGGACCGGCAGGGGCGGGATCTGGTGGTGGGCTGGGCCCGCGAGGCTGGCATGACGGTGACGGTGGACCAGATCGGCAATGTCTTCATGCGGCGGGCGGGACGCAACAACGCCCTGCCCCCGATCATGACGGGCAGCCACATCGACACACAGCCGACCGGTGGCAAGTTCGATGGCAACTATGGGGTGCTGGCGGGCCTGGAGGTGGTGCGCACGCTCAATGACCTTGGCATCGAGACCGAGGCGCCGATCGAGGTGGCGTTCTGGACCAATGAAGAAGGCTCGCGCTTTGTGCCGGTGATGATGGGCTCGGGCGTGTTCGCCAACGCCTTTTCGCTGGAGCATGCCTACGCGGCGCAGGACACCGAGGGCCACACCGTGAAAGACGAGCTGGCCCGCATCGGCTACATCGGCGACGAGGTGCCGGGCCAGCATCCGGTGGGGGCTTACTTCGAGGCCCACATCGAGCAGGGGCCGGTGCTGGAGGACCATGGCATCACCATCGGCGTGGTGGAGGCGGTGCTGGGCATCCGCTGGTACGACTGCACGGTGACGGGCATGGAGGCGCACGCCGGCCCGACCCCAATGGGGCTGCGTCAGGATGCCTTGCAGGTGGCCACGCGCATCATGCAGGAGGTGGTGGCCGTCGCCATGGACCACCAGCCGCACGGCCGCGGCACGGTGGGCATGGTGCAGGTGCACCCCAACAGCCGCAACGTGATCCCGGGGCGGGTGAAGTTTTCGATGGACCTGCGCAATGTCAGCAACGAGCTGCTGGACCAGATGGACGCAGAGATCCGCGCCTTTGCGGCGGCGGTGGCCGAAGAGAGCGGGTTGAAGGTGGAGATCGAGGAGGTCTCGCATTACCCCGCGGTGCCCTTCGAGGCGGGTTGCGTGGCGGCGGTGCGTCGGGCCACGCAGGCGCTGGGCTACTCGCACATGCCCTGCGTGTCCGGGGCCGGGCACGATGCGGTGTACGTGGCGCGCTTGGCGCCGGCCGGCATGATCTTTGTGCCCTGCAAGGACGGCATCAGCCACAACGAGATCGAGGATGCCCAGCCGGCCCACCTGGAAGCCGGCTGCAATGTGCTGCTGCACGCGATGCTGGACCGCGCAGGCGTGGTGTGAGCGGAGCCCCTCGGGCTGGTGAGGGGCGTCGCGTGAGCGACTTGCTGCGGCTCAGAGGCCGCAGCCGCGCAGGATCAGGCTGGTGACGTGCGCGGTGGCGCGCGGGGTGTCGGTGGCCGGGTTGGGCTCGGTGCCGAGCACAGCGTGGATTTGCACGTCGAAGTCGGCATAGGTCTGGGTGGCCGCCCAGATGGTGAAGAAGAGGTGGACGCTGTCCACCGGGGCCATGCGCCCGGCGGCGATCCAGCCGTCGATGACGGCGGCCTTGGCCAGCACCTGTTGACGCAGGTCGGTGCGCAGCAGGTCGAGCACGACGGGCGCGCCGTGCAGCAGTTCATTGGCGAACACGCGGGAGGCGTGTGGGCGCTCGGCGGCCAGGGCCATCTTCAGCTCGATGTAGCGGCACAGCGCCGTGCGTGGATCGGCCTCGGGCGTGATGGCGTCGAGCGGGGCGAGCCAGTCGTGCAGCACCGCGTCGAGCACGGCGCGGTAGAGCGCGCGTTTGGCCCCGAAGTAGTAGTGCAGATTGGCCTTGGGCAGACCGGCTTCGTTGGCGATGTCGGCCATGGTGGCCCCTTCGAAGCCGGCGCGGGCAAAGACCCGCTCCGCAGCACGCAAGATCACGGACTCGTTGACCTGTCGGGTCTGGCGTCGGGAGGTGGGCGTGCTGCGGTTCATGCCCTTATTTTGCCGCCTGCTCCCACACCAGGTGGGTCATGGCGGCCTTGCCGGGGTCCTTCTTGATGACGGGGGCGCTGCCGCCGGCCATCAGAACCTTGATGGTGCGCTCGTACGCGGCCGGGTCCAGGTAGCCCATCTTCGGGGTGTTGGCGTTGCTGATCAGCTTGGCCACGTTCTCCATCTGGCGGGTCTGCACGGCCAGGCTGGCGCTGCCCGAGGTGTCGTTGGCCACGACGATCTTGGCGGCTTCGGCGGGGTTCTTCACGGCGTCGTTCCAGCCCTTGAAGCTGGCCTTGAGGAACTTGGCCATCTTGGCCACAAAAGCCTTGTCACGCAGGTTGGGGCCGAGCACATACAGGCCGTCTTCCAGCGAGGCCACGCCCTGGTCCTGGTAGAAAAAGGTCACCAGGTCGGACTGCTTGACGCCCGCGTCCACCACCTGCCAGTACTCGTTGTAGATCATGGTGGAGATGCAGGCGGCCTGGTTCTGCAGCAGCGGGTCGACGTTGAAACCCTGCTTGAGCACGGTGATGTCCTTGCCCGGTTGCAGGCCGAGCTTGCTCATCCAGCTCAGGAAGGGGTATTCGTTGCCGCCGTACCAGACGCCCAGGGTCTTGCCCTTGAGGTCCTTGGGGCTGTTGACGCCGCTGGCCTTCTTGCAGGTCAGCATCATCCCGGACTTGTCGAAGATCTGCGCGATGTTGACCAGGGGCACGCCGTTTTCACGGGCGGCCAGGGCATCGGGCATCCAGTTGACGATGACGTCGGCGGACTTGCCGGCGAGCACCTGCACGGGTGAAACATCGGTGCCGCCGGGCTTGATGGTCACGTCCAGCCCCGCCTCTTTGTAATAGCCCTTGGCCTGGGCGACGTAGTAGCCCGCAAACTGAGCCTGGGGCACCCACTTGAGCTGCACGGTGACCTTTTCGGCGGCGTGGGCCCCGACACTGAGGGCAGCGGCGGCCGCAACCAGGGCCAGCCGGAACGTGGAAGACAGAGGACGGTTCATCGAGAGCTCCTGTAGGACGAGGGGTGGGACAAAATCAGGCGGAACGCACCGAGGGGTGCCAGAAATTGACGCGTCGCTCCAGGCGGCTCAGGGCGCTGTAGGCGAGCATGCCGACCGCGCTGGCCACGACGATGGTGGCCCAGACCAGGGGCATGTTCATGCGTGAGGCTTCGGTGGAGATGCGAAAGCCCAGACCCTGCGTGGGCGAGCCGAAGAACTCGGCCACGATGGCGCCGATCAGGGCCAGGGTGGCGTTGACCTTCAGGGCATTGAAGATGAAGGGCAGTGCCACGGGCAGGCGCAGGTCGAGCAGGGTGCGGCGGTAGCTGGCGGCATACGAGTGCATCAGCTCGCGTTCGAGCTTGCCCGCCGCGCCCAGGCCGGCCAGGGTGCTGACCAGGGTCGGGAAGAAGGTCATCAGCACGATGACGGCGGCTTTGGAGGGCCAGTCGAAGCCGAACCACATCACCGCGATGGGGGCGATGCCGACCAGCGGGATGGTGCTGGTGAGCGAGGCCACCGGCAGCAGGCCGCGTTGCAGGAAGGGCAGGCGGTCGATGGCGATGCCGGTGAGCACGCCCAGGCCACAGCCCAGCGCATAGCCGATCAGCACGGCTTTGCCGACGGTTTGTACCAGATCGCCCCACAGCGTGGCGGCATGTTCCCACAGGGCCAGCACGACCGCCGAGGGCGGCGGCAGCAGCACGCGGGGCACGGCGAAGGCGGTGACCAGTTGCTCCCACAGCAGCAGCATCCACAGGCCGAACAGACCGGCTGTGAGGGGGGCCAGCCAGCGCGGCAGGGGCAGCGCGGCAACGCGCTGGACGGTGACCACGGCCAACAGCATCAGGGCCAGCGTGGCCAACCAGTAGGCGTGACCGGGCACACGGCTTTCGTCGGTCGGCGCGAGTGCGATGAGACCGAGGGCACCGGCCAGTGCCAGGGTGGTGAGCACCGCGTTGCGGAGGCGCCCCGGCGTGGGACGCAGGGCCAGCACGGCCGCGGCGAGCAGGCACAGCGCGGTACCGAGTTGCAGCACCTGCGCGGCCACGCTGTCGGCTTGCCACCAGGCCCGGGGCTGCAGCACATAGTCACCCGGATCGACCATCAGGAGGGCGAAGGGGCCGGACAGGCACAGCAGGGCCAGGGCGAACACGGCCAGCAAGGCGCCAGGCGCGGAGGAGGGAGCGGTGGGGCGGATCATGGGGTGAGCTTCAGAGCTTGGGGCCGCGACCGCGCAGGACCGCGCGCTCCAGCAGGCCGACCGCGGCGGTCAGCACCATGCCCAGCACGGCGGCCATCAACAGGGCGGACCAGATCTGCACGGTGTTGCCGTAGTAGGAGCTGGTGAGCAGGCGCGCGCCCAGGCCGGCTTGCGCGCCGGTGGGCAGCTCGGCCACGATGGCGCCCACCAGGCCGGCGGCGATGCCCACGCGCAGGGCCGGGAACAGGTAGGGCAAGGCGGCCGGCAGGCGCAGCACCCACAGGGTCTGCATCCGCGTGGCAGCGTAGGTGTGCATCAGCTCCTGATCGAGGGTTTGCGGGGCGCGCAGGCCCTGCACCATGGCCACGGTGACCGGGAAGAAGCACAGGTACATGGCGATCACCGCCTTGGGCAGGACGCCGCTGAAGCCCAGGCTGCCCAGCACCACCAGCACGATGGGGGCGATGGCCAGCACCGGCACGGTCTGCGAAGCCACGATCCAGGGCAGCACGGCCCGCTCCAGCGTGGGCGCGTGCACGATGAGCACCGCCAGCAGCAAACCCAGCGCCGTGCCCAGCACGAAGCCCAGCAAGGTGGCTTCGGCGGTGACGCGGGTGTGCAGCAGCAGGTTGCGTGGATCGTCCAGCGGCCAGTCCAGCAGGCTGTGCCAGATGTCGAGCGCGATCTGGTGCGGCGCGGGCAGCACGGCACGCTGCTGGTGCCAGGTCGCCCAGATCAGGTCGCGCCAGCCCCAGGCGCCGGCCGGCCCGCCCAGCACCCGTTCGATCACGCCACTCGCATTGAGAGCCACACTCAGCGCGTACCAGCCCAGCAGCAACACGGCCAGCACGACGCCCACGGGCAGGGCCCGCGCGACGGCCTGGCGCCAGCGCGATGGCGCGGCGGACAAGGAGGAGGCGAGCGCCATGGCGGGCTCCTCAGTGGTGGCCGTCGGCCAGGGCCTCGCGCACCTCGTGCGCCAGGGCCATGAACGCAGGGGTGTCGCGCAGGGCCAGCGTGCGTTCGGCCGGCAGCGGCGAGTCGATCACCTTGACGATGCGACCGGGGCGCGGTGACATCACCACGATGCGAGTCGACAGGTACACCGCCTCGGCGATCGAGTGCGTGACGAACACGACGGTGCGCTGCTCGCGCTGCCACAGCTGTTGCAACTGGGCATTCAGGTCGTCGCGGGTGATCTCATCGAGCGCCCCGAAAGGCTCGTCCATCATCAACAGTTTGGGCTCGAAACCGAGGGCCCGCGCGATCGACACCCGCTGCTGCATGCCGCCCGACAGCTGCCAGGGGTACTTCTGTTCGAACTGCGCCAGGCCCACGCGCGCCAGCTGGGTGCGGGCGATCTCGCGGGCGACCTCGGGCGGGGTGCCTTGCAGCTCCAGTGGCAGCATCACGTTGGACAGCACCGTGCGCCAGGGCAGCAAGGCCGCGGCCTGGAAGACATAGCCATAGGCGCGCGCCAGGCGGGCATCGTGCGGACTCAGGCCATTGACCCGAACCGTGCCCGAGGTGATGGACTCCAGGTCGGCGATGACGCGCAGCAGCGTGGTCTTGCCGCAGCCCGAGGGCCCGATCAGCGAGATGAACTCGCCCTGACGGATTTCCAGGTCCACCTCGTGCAAGGCCCGCACCGGGGCGTCGGGCGCCGGGTAGACCACGCTGGCCTGCTGGATCTGCACGACGGGTCGGCCGAACACCGGCTGGTTGGCCGGGGTGGCCGTGGAGGCAAGCATCTCGGGCGCGTTCATGGGGCAGTGACCAGGAAGTTGACCGTGTGGTCAGGTTTGGATGCAGGACCCCATGCGAGTTCTGTGCCAGACCCAAGGGCCCGATCTGGCACTGTTTTGGGGCTGGTCCGGGCCGATCTCGGCCGAGAGGACCGCACTCAGGGGTGGGGCAACTGACGCGCGGCCCGCTGCAAAAAGGCGCGCAGGCGCGGGTCGTCGGCGTGCGCCACGTTGAAGCGGAACCACGAGGTCGCGCGTGGCTCGAGCAGGAAGTAATCGCCCGGTGCCAGCGCGATGCCTTCGGCCAGTGCGGCCTGGGCCAGCGTGCGCGCCTGGCGGGCGTGTTCGGTGACCGCATGCGGGTCGTTATCGGCACCGGCGCCCAGCCAGCCCGCGCACACATACAGGCCGCTGTCGGGCAAGGCCAGGGGCTGCAAGCCGATCTCGGACAAGGCATCGACCACGCGCTCGCGGGCGGCGGCCAACCGGTGGCGGATGCGCTCCAGGTAGCGGCGGTGGGCCGGGTCGGCCAGCACCCGGGCGGCGGCGCGCTCGTTGATCTCGGACGTCGTCAGCCCGCAGGTCATCTTGATGCGCACCAGCGTCTGCACCAGCGTGGGCGGGCAGGCCACATAGCCCACGCGGATCGCCGGCGCGATCGTCTTTGAAAACCCGCCCAGCACCAACACACGGTGCAGGCCGTCGAGCCCGGCCAGCGACGGGGCATGCGGCGCATCCAGGTCCCGAAAGATGTCGTCTTCGATCACCCACAGGTCGTGCCGCTCGGCCAGGGCCAGCAGCTGGTGGGCCTGCCGCAGCGACAGCGTGGTCGACAAGGGGTTGTGCCCCACGGTGGTGACGAAGATGGCACGCGGGCGGTGCAGCTCGGCCAGGCGCGCCAGTTCGGCCAGGTCCAGCCCCGCCGCGGCGCGCGGCACACCGATGGGGCGCAGGCCGTGGCAGCGCAGCTGCGCGTGCAGGTTCCAGTAACCGGGCTCCTCCACCAGCACGGCATCGCCCGGTTGCAGCAGGCCCATCATCACCAGCTCGAAGCCGTGCGTCACGCCGTGGGTCAGCACGATCTGGTCGGCGTTCACCGGTCCCAGGCGCTCGCTCAACTCGCCAGCCAGTTGCTGGCGCAGGCCCGCGTAGCCCAGCGGATGGCCATAGCTGGCCAGGTGTTCTCCGGCGATGCGAGTGGCCTGGCGCAGGGCCGCGTGAAAGTCGTTCTCGCCATACCAGCTCAGGGGCAGCCAGCCGCAGCCGGCGGCCAGCAGGTCGCGGCCTTGCGCGAACATGTTCAGGCTCAGCCAGTCGTCGCTGATGCGCGGTGACAGCGCCAGATCGGGGCTGGGCCGACGGGCGCTCAGGTGCGCCGAGGCCACGTGGTAGCCCGCGCCCCGCCGGGCCGACAGCACCCGCCGCGACACCAGACCGGTGTAGGCCTCGGCCACCGTGAAGGTGCTGATGCCCAGGCGGGCTGCCAGCGCCCGTACCGAGGGCAGGCGGCTGCCGGCGCGCAGCTCGCCTTGCTGCACGGCCTGCTCGATGGCCTGCGTCAGCTGTTGCACCAGGCTGACCCCCGGTGCGGCGCGGGGCCGCTTCGCCTCACCGGAGGCAGGTCGGGCCCCCTGCAAGGTGCGTTGCAAGCCATCCAGCCAGGACGGGGAGGCCACAGAGAGGGTGAGAGAGGCGGACATGACTGTGCAGGCAAAAGGGGCTGTACGGTTGCCTCATCCAAGCAAGTCGTCTGCCAGCTTGCCGCTTCACCGTCTTGCCGCCGGCCGGGGGATGCGCCTACGATGGCTCCATCCCAACCCCCTTTGTGTGGAGTCGTTCATGCTGGTCGGTGTGCCCAAGGAGATCAAGGTGCAGGAGTTCCGCGTGGGCCTGGTGCCCGCGGCGGTGCGGGAGCTGGTGCACCACGGCCACGAGGTCTGGGTGGAGACGGGCGTCGGGCTGGGCATCGGGGCCAGCGACGCCGACTACCAGGCGGCGGGCGCCACCATCGCCCCGGATGCCGACACCGTCTGGGCGCGTGCGCAACTGATCGTCAAGGTCAAGGAGCCGCAGGCCGTCGAGCGCCAGCGCCTGCGCGCCGACCAGATCCTGTTCACCTACCTGCACCTCGCCCCCGACCTCGCCCAGACCCAGGACCTGATGGCCAGCGGCGCCACCTGCATCGCTTACGAGACCGTGACCTCACCCAACGGCGGCCTGCCCCTGCTCGCGCCGATGTCCGAGGTGGCGGGGCGCCTGTCGGTGCTGGCCGGAGCGCAGGCCCTGCAACGCCACGCCGGTGGCAGCGGGGTGCTGCTCGGCGGGGTGCCCGGCGTGGCCCCGGCTCAGGTTGTGATCCTGGGCGGCGGCGTGGTCGGCATGCACGCGGCAGCCATGGCCCTGGGCCTGGGCGCGCAGGTCACCGTCATCGACCGCAACCTGGAGGTGCTGCGCCGGCTGTGGACCCAGTTCGGCCACGGCCTGCGCACCGCCTACGCCACCCGCGATGCCATCGAGCAGCACGCGGCCCAGGCCGACCTGCTCATCGGCGGCGTGCTGGTGCCCGGGGCCGCCGCCCCCAAGCTGATCACGCGCCAGACCGTCAGCCAGATGCGTGCCGGCTCGGTCATCGTGGACGTGGCCATCGACCAGGGCGGCTGTGCCGAAACCTCGCACCCGACCACCCACGATGCCCCGACCTTCGTGGTCGATGGCGTGGTGCATTACTGCGTGGCCAACATGCCCGGTGCCGTGCCGCGCACCTCGGCCTTTGCGCTGGGCCACGCCACCCTGCCCTTCGTGCTGGCGCTGGCCGACCACGGCCTGCAGGCCCTGCGCGACGACCCGCACCTGCGCCAGGGCCTCAATGTGCACCGCGGCCGCCTCACGCACCCCGGGGTGGCGCAGGCGCTGGACCGGGCTTACCTCGACCCGCTCGCCGCCCTGAGCCTGTGACGCCTGTGACGCCGGCCACGCTGGCCCGAATGGATTCCTTTCTTTTGCTGGACTGTGCCCATGCCCTTTGACCCCGCCACCGAAACCGCCGACCCGGCCACCCTCGAAGGCCTGCCCTCGGCCTGGCTGCCTTTCACGCCCAACCGCTACTTCAAGCAGCACCCCAAGGTCGTCGTGGGCGCGCAAGGCGCCTATTACCAGACCTCGGACGGGCGCCAGCTGTTTGACGCGCTCTCTGGCCTGTGGTGCTGCCCCCTGGGCCACGGTCACCCCAAGATCGTCGAAGCCTTGCGCCACCAGGCCGCCACGCTGGACTACGCGCCCGCCTTCCAGGTGGCCCACCCCGGCTCGCTGAAGCTGGCCGGCCGCATCGCCGAGCTGGCTCCCGCCGGTCTCAACCGCGTGTTCTTCGCCAACTCCGGCTCCGAGTCGGTGGACACCGCCATCAAGATGGCCATCGGCTACCACCGCCTGCGCGGCGAGGGCGGGCGCTACCGCATCATCGGCCGCGAGCGCGGCTACCACGGCGTGGGCTTTGGCGGCATCTCGGCTGGCGGCATGGTCGCCAACCGCAAGATGTTCGGCAGTGTGATGCTGCCTGGCGTGGACCACCTGCCCCACACCTGGTCCCCCGCCCACATGGCCTTCTCCAAAGGCCAGCCGACCTGGGGGGCCCACCTGGCCGACGAGCTGGAGCGTCTGGTGACCTTGCACGACGCCAGCACCATCGCCGCCGTCATCGTCGAGCCCGTGCAAGGTTCCACCGGCGTGCTCGTGCCGCCCGTGGGCTACCTGCAAAAGCTGCGCGAGATCTGCACCCGCCATGGCATCTTGCTGATCTTCGATGAAGTCATCACCGGCTTCGGCCGCCTGGGCACCCCCTTTGGCGCCCAGCGCTTCGACGTCACGCCCGACCTCATCACCTTTGCCAAGGGCATCACCAATGGCACCGTGCCCATGGGCGGGGTCATCGCCAGCCAGGCCCTGTACGACACCTTCATGGGCGTGAACGCACCGGACTACGCGGTCGAGTTCATGCACGGCTACACCTACTCGGGCCACCCGCTGGCCGCCGCCGTGGGCCATGCCGTGCTCGACATCCTGCAGGCCGATGGCCTGATCGAGCGCGCCGCCAGCCTGGCCACCGTGCTGGAAGACGGCCTGCACAGCTTGAAAGGCGAGCCCGGCATCACCGACATCCGCAACTTCGGCTTCTGCGGTGCCATCGACCTGGCGCCCTGGGAGGGCCAGCCCGCCCGCCGCGCCATGACGGTGTTCGAGATGGCCATGCAGCAAGGCCTGCTGCTGCGCTTCACCGGCGACACCCTGGCCATGGGCCCGCCCTTCATCGCCACGCCCGACGAACTGCACCGCATGGTCGATGTGCTGCGCGACGTCGTGCGCCGCACGGCCCAGCCAGGCTGAGCGCCCCTACCCTGACCATGCCCCGTTCCCGCTGCGCTACCCTTTGACGATCCCTTCACCGAGTCTGACCATGTACCCTGTTCACCACCACATCGGCGGCCGCGTGCAGCCCTCCACCTCCGGCCGCACCGCCGACATCTACAACCCCGCCCTGGGTCAGGTGCAAGGCCAGGTGGACCTGGGCACCGCGGCCGAGCTGGACCTCGCCGTCGTGGCCGCGCAGGCGGCGTTCCCGGCCTGGTCGGCCCAGCCGCCGCTGGCCCGCGCCCGCGTGATGTTCAAGTTCCTGGCCATCTTGCAGCAGCGCAGCACCGAACTGGCCGAGCTCATCGTGCAAGAGCACGGCAAGACCCTGCCCGACGCGCTCGGTGAAGTCGCCCGCGCCATCGAGGTCGTCGAGTTCGCCACCGGCATCCCGCAGCTGATGAAGGGCGAGTTCACCGACCAGATCGCCCGCGGCATCGACGCCTGGTCCATGCGCCAGCCCCTGGGCGTGGTCGCTGGCATCACGCCCTTCAACTTCCCCGCCATGGTCCCGATGTGGATGTTCCCCATCGCGCTGGCCTGCGGCAACACCTTCATCCTCAAGCCCTCCGAGCGCGACCCGTCGCCGTCCCTGCTGATGGCCGAATGGCTGAAGGAAGCCGGGCTGCCCGACGGCGTCTTCAACGTGGTGCAAGGGGACAAGGCCATCGTCGATGCCATCCTGGCGCATCCGGTGATCCAGGCGGTCAGCTTCGTCGGCTCGACCCCGGTGGCCGAATACATCTACGCCGAAGGCGCTCGCCACGGCAAGCGTGTGCAGGCCCTGGGCGGTGCCAAGAACCACCTTGTGGTCATGCCGGACGCCGACGTCGGCCAGGCGGTGGACGCGCTGATCGGCGCGGCCTATGGTTCCGCCGGTGAGCGCTGCATGGCCATCTCGGTGGCCGTGGCCGTGGGCGAGGTGGCCGACACCTTGGTGGCCCAGTTGCGCGAGCGCGTGCAGGCGCTCAAAGTGGGCGAGGGCCATCAGCGCGATGCCGAGATGGGCCCCGTCATCACCCGCATGGCGCAGCAACGCATCGAAGGTCTGATTGGCCAAGGCATCGCCGAAGGCGCACAGGCCGTGGTCGATGGACGCGGCCTGCGCGTGCCCGGCCATGAGAACGGCTTCTTCGTCGGCGGCACCCTGCTCGACCACGTCACGCCCGACATGTGCGTGTACCGCGAAGAGATCTTCGGCCCCGTTCTGTGCGTGGTGCGCGTGCCCGACATCGCGGCCGCCGTGAAGCTCATCAACGACCATGAATACGGCAACGGCGTCGCCGTCTACACCCGCGACGGCGGCATTGCCCGCGAGTTCGTGCGCCACATCCAGGTTGGCATGGTGGGCGTGAACGTGCCGCTGCCCGTGCCCATGGCCTTCAACAGCTTTGGCGGCTGGAAGCGCAGCCTGTTTGGCGACCACCACGCCTACGGCCCCGAAGGCGTGCGTTTCTACACCCGCCACAAGGCCGTGATGCAGCGCTGGCCCGACAGCATCGCGCGCGGGCCCGAGTTCGCGTTCCCGCAGATGACCTGAGCGGTGTGGTGGGGCGCCTGGGCCCGAGGCCATCGACGCACCCCATGGCCGTGATAGCCACGCTTCATCCGGCTTGCTTGTGAGCCCTGGGGGAGCGTGCTACATTTATACGCATGCAGGTCACGTCTCGCTTTTATTTTGGCTACTTTCACCTCCAGCCCCTCACCGGCGCAGGAGTGGACGCCTTTTAAGCGAGCCACACACGACCTGAAAACCGCCGGCTCACCCCGGCGGTTTTTTTTCGACATCTTCTGATCAACCCGCCCCGCAACAGGAAGCCTCATGACAGCCAAATCCAGCGCCGCAGCCGGTTGGGTCGCACCCGCCGAACGCACCTCTGAAACCGACGATGCCCGCATCACCAAAGTGACCACCCTGCCGCCGCCGGAAGCCCTGATCCGTTTCTTCCCCATCCGCGGCACGCCCGTGGAAAAGCTGGTGAGCGACACCCGCAAGGCCATCCGCAAGATCATCCACGGCAAGGATGACCGCATGCTGGTCATCATCGGCCCCTGCTCCATCCACGACCCGGCCGCCGCCATCGAATACAGCCGCAAGCTGATGGCGCTGCGTGAGCAGTACGCCGACACGCTGGAAGTGGTCATGCGCGTCTACTTCGAGAAGCCCCGCACCACCGTGGGCTGGAAGGGCCTGATCAACGACCCGTACTTGGACGAGTCCTACAAGATCGACGAAGGCCTGCGCATGGCGCGTCAACTGCTGCTGGAAATCAACCGCATGGGCATGCCCGCGGCCAGCGAGTTCCTCGACGTGATTTCGCCCCAGTACATCGGTGACCTGATCTCCTGGGGTGCCATCGGTGCGCGCACCACCGAAAGCCAGATCCACCGCGAACTGGCCTCGGGCATCAGCGCCCCGATCGGCTTCAAGAACGGCACCGACGGCAACATCAAGATCGCCACCGACGCCATGCAGTCGGCCTCGCGTCCGCACCACTTCCTGTCGGTCGCCAAGAACGGCCAGGTCGCCATCGTGGAAACGGCTGGCAACCCCGATTGCCATGTGATCCTGCGCGGCGGCAAGGCCCCGAACTACGACGCCGACAGCGTGGCCGCCGCCTGCAAGGACCTGGAAGCCGCCAAGCTGCACCCCTCGCTGATGGTGGACTTCTCGCACGCCAACAGCTCCAAGCAGCACGAGCGTCAGGTTGTCGTGGCCAAGGACATCGCCGGCCAGGTCGCCGGGGGCTCCAAGAAGGTCTTCGGCGTCATGGTCGAAAGCCATCTGTGCGCCGGTGCCCAGAAGTTCACACCGGGCAAGGACGATGCGTCCAAGCTGACCTACGGTCAGTCCATCACCGATGCCTGCATCGGCTGGGACGATTCCGAGGAAGTGCTGCAAGTGCTGTCCGACGCGGTCAAGGCCCGTCGCGCCCGCTGAGCGCGGCACTTCTTGGCAGAGGAGCGTCCCCCTGATGGGGGGAAACAGGCCTGTTCGCAAGAGCAGGCCTTTTTTGTATCGGTGCCGCGGGCGATACTTGATGGCCCTCAAGCGTCTCGCTCATGAACCCCTCTGCACCTTGTTTCCTGCTGGTGGACGACCATGCCCTGTTTCGCACCGGGCTGGGCATGATGCTGGCTGAACATTGGCCGCAGGCGGTCTTGCGCCATGCGGCCGACTGGGCTCAGGCTCTGCGCAGCGTCAGCGAGCTCAGGCCCGATCTGGTCTTGCTCGACATCCAGTTGCCCGACGGGCATGGGCTCGACAACCTGGCGCAATTGCAAGCCCTGGTCCCCGGCTGTCCGATCTTGCTGATGTCGGCGCAGGTCGATGCCGAGCGGGCGCGCCAGGCCCAGCAGCAAAGCGCGGCCGGCCTGGTTGCCAAGGTGGCCTCGGCCCGCGAGATCGTCGCGGCCGTGCGTGCCGCCATGTCCGGGCAGCCGACCTTTGCCCAGACCCTGGCGTCCACGCAGCCCATGCCTGCGCGCCCCCACCGCGGGGGAATGGCCTGTCGTGCCAACGAGGCGGTCATCGATGTTCCCGCGCTCCCCGATGGTTTGACCCCGCATCAACAGGCCATCCTGCCCTACCTGGGGCGAGGGACACCGAACAAGGCCATCGCGCGACAGTTGGGTCTCAGCGAGAGCGAGGTCCGCGCCGAGGTCTCCAGCCTGACCGAGCGTCTCAACGCCACCAGCCGGCAGGAAGCCTATGCGGCAGCCCTGGCCCGAGGGTGGGTGAGGCCATGAAGTCGCTGGCCTGGCTGCGCAGCCCGGCCGCCGCCTCCTCGCCGCGTTTGCTGGCAGCGCAGTTGGCGTTGCTCGATGGCAATGTCGGGACGTCCTTGCGCGCGTCGGCGCTGGCCGCCTGGCTCACCGCGGCCGCTTTCCTGTATGCCCTCGACGACCGCCGCGTGATGGCATGGGCCGCGTGGGTCACCTTGCTGTGTGCTCTGGGCTGTGTGCTGCACCACCGTTTGCCGCGCCCCGATGGCCCCGACGGGGCGAGCACGGCCCACCGCTATCGGTCTGTGATGGGGTGGCTCTGCCTGGGGCTGGGTGGCAGCTGGGGCGTCTTGCCGCTGTGCTTTGTCGATCCGGCTCGGCCGGCGTCTTTGCACATCGTGGTTGGGGTGATGGCCGGATTGAGTTCGGCGGGGCTGGTGGTGTTTGCGCCGGTCTGGCGCCTGGCGCAGCTGTTCTGGCTCAGTTGCATGTTGCCCTTGATCTGGGCGATGCTGCGTTGGCAAGACCCGGTGATGACCGCACTGGGCATCGGCGGGGTGCTCTACCTTGTGGTGATGGCGCTGTATGCGCGTCACACCGGTGTGGCGGTGACCCGGGCCCTGGCCTTGCGCCTGGACAACGAGGATCTGGTGCGTCGCCTGCAGGAGCAGTCTCAGCAGGCACAGGCCGCGCGTGAGCAGGCGGAGCGGGCTCAGCAAAAGGCCGAAGAAGCGGACCGCGCCAAGACCTTGTTCCTGGCTTCGGCCAGCCATGATCTGCGTCAACCCCTGCATGCCGCAGGGCTGTTCCTGGGGTCGTTGGAGCGCTCAGGGCTCAACGCACGCCAGGCACTTTTGCTGGAGCATGCCCAGGCGTCGAATGCGGCGGCCAGCGACATGCTCAACACCTTGTTGGACTTCTCCAAGGTGGAAACCGGGATGGTGCAGCCTCAGCCCCGCAGCTTTGCCTTGCAGGCCCTGTTCCACAAGCTGGAGCGGGAGCTCGCGCCATGGGCGGCCGACAAGGGGCTGAACCTGCGCATGCGGGACACGACCTTGGTGCCCTTTGCCGATCCGGGGCTGGTGGAGCTCATCGTGCGCAACCTGTTGCTCAACGCGATCCGCTACACCGAGCACGGCGGTGTCTTGCTGGCCGCACGACGCCGTGCGGGGCAGGCGGTGATCGAGGTGTGGGGCACCGGCATGGGCATCCCGCCCGAGTCGCACGAGCTCATCTTTCGCGCCTTCCAGCAATTGGGTAACCCGCAACGTGACCGTCGCAACGGGCTGGGCTTGGGCTTGGCCATCGTGCGTGGTTTGGCCCAAGCCATGGGCGGCAAGGTGAGCCTGCGCTCACGACCGGGGCGTGGCACGGTCTTCCGTGTGGCGCTCCCCATGGGCTTGAAGCGGCCGCAGGAAGTTGACGCGGTGCCCGAGGCAGCGGCCGATTTGCGGGGCCTGCGGGTTCTGCTCATCGAGGACGACGAGGGCGTGCGACAGGCGATGCATGATCTGATGGGGATCTGGGGCGTGCACTGCGAGGTGGTGGGCTCGATCGAGGCCGCCTTGCAGTGCCTGTCGCAGGCCACCCCGGATGTGGTGCTGGCGGACTATCGTTTGCGCCAAGGTCAAACGGGTGTGGAGGCGGTGGCCGCCGTGCGTGCGCAACTGGGGTGGTCGGTGCCTGCCGTGCTGGTGACCGGAGACACCGCTGCCGAACGTCGTCACGACGCCCAGTCGCATGGGCTGGCGCTGTTGCACAAGCCGGTCCCGGCCGGTTTGCTGCAGAGTTTGCTGCGTGACCTGAGTCAGGCCGGGGCGCGCATCAAGCCTGGCTCGGTGCCCGGCTGAGGACGTTGTTGGCCTCCACCAGGGTGCGCAACATGTCCATGAAAACCAGGCGTTGCTCGGGTGGCAGCGGTGCCAGCATGCGCAACTGCGCCTGGCGCATGCTGGGGTCGATGTCGCGCAGCAAGGTATGGGCCGCATCGGTCAGGCTCAGCAGGCGCACCCGGCGGTCGGTGGGGCTGTTGTTGCGCACCACCAGACCTCGCGCTTCCAGTCGGTCGATCACGCTGCCCAGCGTCGAGGTGTCAAAGCCAATGCGGCCGGCCAGCGTCCGTTGATCGAGTCCGGGCTCGCGCTGGATGGCGGTCAGCGCCGCGAACTGCACGGGCGTGATGCCGAAGTCCTGCGTCTCCTCCAGAAAGATGGCCACGGCGATTTGCTGCAGGCGTCGGATGTAGAAGCCGGGCAGTTCTTCCAGGGCTTGGGCATCGATCGGGGCGGAAGGAGACGACATGGGCAGGCGGTGACGGCGGCGTCCGCACGCGCGGACACGCCAAGTTTATCGGATGGGACGTGCGGGCTCGGTGCGGCGAGCCCTTGGGATCAGTGGGCGTCCACCAGTTGCACGCGGCCCACCTTGGCCATGGTGAACATGGTGATGCCCGCGATCAGACAGGGGATGCCGACGATCAGGAACAGCGTGGGCATGCCCAGACCGGCCGCCATCATCCAGCCACCGGCCATGGAGCCCAGCACCGAACCGATGCGGCCGATGCCGCTGGCCCAGCTCACGCCCGTGGCACGGCTGGCGGTCGGGTAGAACGCCGCAGCCAGGGCGTTGGCGCCCACCTGTCCGCCCGACACCGTCACGCCTGCGCCGAACACGGCCAGCACCAGCATGGTGGTGTTGCCGGTGCTCTGGCCGATCAGCCAGGTGCACACGGCGGCCAGGCTGTAGACGACGGCCAGCACACGGGTGGGGGAGAAGCGGTCCATCAGCGGGCCGAGGGCGATGGCACCCAGCGTGCCGCCCACCTGGAACATGGCGGTGACCAGCGAGGCGTCCTTGAGCGACATGCCCGTGCTGGCGATCAGCGTGGGCAACCAGCTCGACAGCAGGTAAATCACCAGCAGGCACATGAAGAAGGTCAGCCACAGCTTGAGCGTGCCGGCCCGCAGCGCGGGCGCAAACAGGTGCTTGACGGGGAAGCCGGTGTGCGCCTGCTCGGCCACCGTGAAGGTGACGTCACGCAGGTCTGCCTGGGGAGCGATGCGTTGCAGGGTCTGGCGCACCTGCTCGGGCTTGTGCGCCTTCATGACCAGGTAGCGCACCGATTCGGGCAGGCCGAAGGCCAGCACGGGCAGCAGGGCCAAGGGCAAGATGCCACCGATCTCCAGCACGGTGCGCCAGCCCCAGGTGGACACGATGTGGGCCGCGGCGATGCCGCCCAGGGCCGAACCGATCGTGAAGCCGCAGAACATGGTCATCACCAGCATGGAGCGGGCGCGCTCGGGGGCGTATTCGGAGCTGAGGGTCACCGAGTTGGGCATGGCGCCACCCAGACCCAGACCGGTCAGGAAGCGCAGCACGATCAGCATTTCCAGCGAGGTGGAGTAGGCCGAAGCCAGGCTGGCGAGCCCAAAGAAGGCCACGCACACCATCAAGATGGTCTTGCGGCCGAAACGGTCCGCCAGCGGGCCAAAGATGAAGGCGCCGGCCATCAAGCCGCCCAGGCCCGCACCGAACACGGGGGCCAGTGCTTTGGGCGTCAGGCCCCATTCGGCACGGATGGCCGGGGCGATGAAGCCGATGGACGCTGTGTCAAAGCCGTCCACAGCGACGATGAGAAAGCACAGGATCAGGGTGCTGATCTGGGCCCAGGACAGCTTGTGGGCGTTGAGGAATTGTTGAACGTCGAGCGTTCGGGAGATTGTGGTCATGGCAATGCCTGGTGGCGCGGGGCCTGCTGGGGCGGGCGCTGAGGGTGTCAGCACCCACCCGAGAATGCAAAGGCACGTGGCCCTTCACGCCTCTTGGGCGCGAAAGACCAGGCAGTGCCGCCTGACCGCACTTGTGGTGGGGTCAGAGGGCGTCGAAATCGAACAATCGAGAAAAACCGGCGGCCTCAGGCCGCGTCGGGCTGCTGGCTGGGAGCGGCCAGACGGAAGGCGTCCAGCTTGGCGCAGGCCGCATCAACGGCACTGATCAGAGGCCAACGGCCGAGGTCGACCTTGAAGCGACGGGCGCTTTCCACCTGGGGGATGAGGTACACATCGGCCAGCGTCGGCGTGTGGCCGAAGCTGAACTCGCCGCGCTGGGTGTCGGCGGCGAGGAGGGCCTCATAGGCATCAAAGCCTGCGGTGATCCAGGTGGCGCACCAGGCGTTCACGGCGTCCTCGTTGGCGCCGAGCTCCTTGCGGAGGTACTCGAGGATGCGACGGTTGTTGATCGGGTGGATGTCGCAGCCGACGATGGCGGCCAGGGCACGCACGCGGGCGCGCTCGGCCGCGCCGGCCGGCAACAGGGCCGGCGTCGGGTGCGTCTCTTCCAGCCACTCGATGATGGCGGGCGACTGGATCAGCACCTGGCCGTCGACTTCCAGCGCGGGCACCAGCCCTTGCGGGTTGATGGCCTTGAACTCGTCTTTCAGGTGCTGCTCTGTGCGCAGGTCCACAGGGACGTACGTCGTGGGCAGCCCCTTGAGGTTCAGGGCAATGCGCAGGCGGTGCGAGGTGCCGCTGCGAAAGAAGTTGTAGAGCTTCATGAGGGGCTCCTGGCAGGCTTATTCGGGTGCGCCAACGGTCAGCGAAACTTCCGCCACGCCTTCGACCTGGCCGGTGATCTTGTCACCGGGGACGACCGCGCCCACGCCTTCGGGCGTGCCGGTGTAGATCAGGTCGCCAGGTTGCAGGTGATAGAACTGCGACAGGTCCGCGATGATTTCGCGCACGTTCCAGATCAGCTTGTCGACGTTGGAGTGCTGCTTGGTGTCGCCGTTGACTTGCAGGGCGATGTCGGCCTGGTCGATGATCACGCCTTCCATCGGGACGATCTCGGTGCAGACGGACGACTGTTCGACGTCCTTGCCCAGGTCCCAGGGACGGCCCTTGTCGCGGGCGACCAGCTGGATGTCACGACGGGTCATGTCCAGGCCGGCGGCGTAGCCGTAGATGACCTTGTGGGCGTCTTCTTGCGAGACGCGGAAGCCTTCGGCGCCGATGGCGACGACCAGTTCCATCTCGAAGTTGTAGTTCTTGGTTTCGGGCGGGTAGGCCACGGTGGCGCCGCTCAGCACCAGGGTGTCACGCGACTTGGTGAAGTAGAAAGGACGCTCGACCGACTTGTCGACCGGACGGCCCATTTCGACGGCGTGCGCATGGTAGTTGCGGCCGACGAAGAACAGGCGGTTGATCGGGAACTGCTCTTGCTTGCCGCGGATGGGCAGGGACTGAACGGCGGGCGGGTTGAACAGGTATGGGGTCATGGTGTGTCTTTCATGCATCGACCGGGGTGGCTGTGCAGCGACCCCGGTCCGGTGGTTCAGGTGGCGAAGCGGGTGTCGTTTCAGCCGCGGTTTTCGTACACGCCCAGCTTGCGGTGCAGCGGGGCTTCGTCGGCCACGAAGAGGAAGGCCGGCGCGCTGGCGGAGCGGTTCTTCAAGGTCACGGCGGTGTAGCCCGGCGCGCAGCAGGTGTCGGCTTCGGCCAGTGTGAACGAGGTGGCTTCGATCTGCACGTCGGCGCTGCCTTCGATCTGGTGGAAGACCTGGGCGGGCGAGCGGGCCGGCAGGCGCAGGGTCTGGCCGGGACGCAGCATCAGGGCGTAGAAGCCCAGGATGTTTTCGGCGTCGGCGCCGGTGACCGGGTTCACATAGGCGACCTGCACGCACTCGGTGTCGGGCTCGTTGTCGGCGATCGACACCAGCGCGGCGCGGGCGTCGGCCCAGGGGTAACGCAGCATCGGATAGGCCTTGTTGCTGCGCTCAAACACGGTGGTGGGGCTCACGCCGCCACGGCCGAAGGCCTTGACGCCTTCACCTTGCTTGACCGACTGGCTCGGGCCTTCCAGGTGGTAGGACGTTTCCGTGTAATAGACCAGTGGCAGGTCCAGCACGTCCAGCCACACGACCGGCTGGTCGCCGTCGTGGCCGTGTTCGTGCCACAGACCGGTCGGGGTGAGGATCAGGTCACCGCGGCTCATCGGGCACTTCTCGCCGTCGACCAGGGTCCAGGCACCTTCGCCTTCGACCACCATGCGGATGGCGTTGGGGGTGTGGCGGTGGGCCGGGGCCAGCTCACCGGGCAGCAGCAGTTGCATGCCCAGGTACATGGCGGCGCTGGCCTGCATCTTTTCCAGACCGTGGCCGGGGTTGGCCAGCACGAGCACGCGACGCTCGGCCTTTTCGATCGGGGTCAGCTCGCCGGCCTGGATCAGCAGGGGACGCAGCGTGGCGTAGGGCCAGTGGGTGGGCTGGGTCTTGCGGGCCGGCACTTCGGGCGGCAGCACGGCGCGCAGGCTGGGCCACAGGGGCACCAGGTTCTGCGCGGTCAGGTTGTCGCGGTAGTCCTGGGGCAGGTCTTCCAGGCGGCCCAGGGTGTCAAAACGATCGTGGCTTTGCATGAGGGGTCCTTCTGAAGTTCAGTCCTGGGCCAGGCAGGTGGTGACGTTCCAGCCGTACAGCCACTCGATGGCGTCGTAGAAACGCTCGGGCGTGCGGCCCTTCCACAGGTCGTTGCGGATCAGGCGCTCGACCCCCTTGGCGTGGTACAGGCGGCCCATCTCACGGCCCGACAGCACGATGCGGCCGGTGCGCGGGATGCGCGAACGCTGGTAGTGGTCCAGGGCGGCGTCCCAGTCCTGGTTGTGCACGCGCAGGGCTTCGCCCAGGGTCACGGCGTCTTCCAGGGCCATGCAGGCGCCTTGGGCCATGTACTGCGTGGTCGGGTGGGCGGCGTCGCCCAGCAGGGTGGCGCGGCCAAAGGTCCATTGCGGTATGGGTTCGCGGTCGGCGGTGGCCCAGCGCTTCCAGGTCTTGGGCAGCTCGATCAGCTGGCGGGCCTTGGGGTCGATCCCCTGGAAGTAGCTTTCCACTTCTTCCTTGCTGCCTTCCTTGATGCCCCACTCTTCCTTTTCACGGCTGTGGAAGGTCACGACGATGTTGTACTGCTCGCCGCCACGCAGGGGGTAGTGCACCAGGTGGCAGTTCGGGCCGGCCCACAGGCTGGCGGCGTTCCACTTCAGCTCGTCGGGGAACTCGCTCTTGTCGACCACAGCGCGGTAGACCACATGGCCTGTCACCCGGGCTGGGTCGTTGACGTACTGGGTGCGCACCACGGACTTGACGCCATCGGCACCGATCAGGGCCGCGCCCTGCCACTGCTTGCCGTTCTGGTCGGTCACGGTCACGCCGTTGGTGTTTTGCTCGACCTTCTCGATGCGGGTGTTGGTGAAGAATTCGACGCGGCCAGTCTCCTTGGCGCCTTCCAGCAGCGACAGGTGGATGTCCACGCGGTGGATCACGGCGTAGGGGTTGCCGAAGCGCTTGCGGAAGTTCTCGTCGGTGGGGATCTTGCCGATCAGCTTGGCGTCCACGGCATCGTGCATCACCATGTAGTCGGTGAAGACGGCGCGCGAACGGGCCTTCTCGCCCACGCCCAGCGCGTCGAGCGCATGGAAGGCGTTGGGGCCGAGCTGGATGCCGGCGCCGATTTCGCCGATTTCAGGGGCCTGCTCAAACACCTGCACCTGGAAACCCTGGCGCACCAACGCCAGAGCAGCGGCCAAGCCGCCGATGCCACCGCCCGCCACCAGGACGGGGAGATTCGAAACCTTGTCGTTCATGTGCGCTCCTCATGGATCTCACGCTGATCATCAGCATACTGACAATCAGTATAGTGATTGATAGATTGTTGCAGATCAAGGAAAACCCTAGGTGCAGACCATAGGATGATCAGTTGGTCTCGCAGCGGCGTGAATATGTCGCGTTGAACGTGTTGTCAGGTGCGGGTGCCCGCACCTCAGCCCTGCAGGCACGAGCGTCCTTGCAGCCACAGCAGGCTGACCGCCAGCAAGGCCAGCCAGGCGCCTTGCCCGGCCACGCCGACATGGTCAAAGGCCCAGCCACTGACCAGTGGGCCCAGTGAGCCGCCCACGGTGTAGCCCGCGATCATCGCGGAGGTGCCGGCCAGCGCCGAGGAGTCGGCGAAGTCGTGCGCCACGCGGATCATGCTCAGGGTGTAGAGCGCGCCACCCATTGCACCCCACAAGGTCGCACAGACCCAGATCAACGCGGGCCACTGGGTGGCGAAGGCAAAGGCCACGCCGCTGAGCGCCAGCACGCTGGCCCCGAGGGCAAAGAGGCGGCGCGAGGCCACGTGGTCGGCCAGCCAGCCCAGCGGATACTGCAGCGCAAAGCTGCCCATGCCCAGGGCACCGGCAATCGAGGTGGCGGCCGCCAGGTTCAGCCCGATTTCCGAGCCATAGGCGGTGGTGATGGTGCCCAGGCCCACTTCGAAGACCCCGCCCACCACAGCCGCCCACACCAAGCAGGGCCGAAAACGCCAGGCCGCGATCAGGCCCATGGGCTCCCGGTCCTCGTGCATGGCTTTCAGCTGGCTCACGGCCGGCACCAGGGTCAGGCTCAGACCCAGCGCCAGGCCCGCGGCCGCCACCGCATTGGCCTGCAGTGGGCCCAGCCCCAGCATGCCCGGTAGGAAGGGGCCCAAGGCCATGCCGGCCCCCAAGATGGCCTGATAAAAGCCGGTCAGGCGCCCGCGGTGGGTGGCCGGCACGTTGTGCGCAATCAGCGCCTCGGTGGCGTTCCACGCGGCGGCGGCGCCCACACCGCTCATCAGGCCCAGGGCGCACCACAGCGCGTAGCTGTCGGTCAGCAAATAGCCCAGGCAGGCGATCAGCTCCAGCCCCAGACCCAGCCGGTAAGCTCGCCCCACGCCGACTTTGGCAAACAGATGGGGCACCACCGGGATCAGCAGCGCAACGCTCACGAAGGACAGCATCGCAAAACTGCCAATGGCCGTGCTGCTGACGCCCGCCGTTTGCAGGCGCACGGCCAGCACCGGGTTGAGCAGGCTGAAACTCAGCACCACCAGCGCGGTGCCCATCATCACCCGCCACAGGCCCGCGGGCAGGGGCGGCAGTCCCAGCCGATGCACCTTATTTCAACCAGCCTTTGCGACGGAAGAACCAGAACGGCGTCACGATGGACAGCAGCATCAGGCACAGCGCCAGGGGGTAGCCCCACTTCTGGCTCAGCTCGGGCATGTACTGGAAGTTCATGCCGTAGATGCTGGCGATCAGTGTGGGTGGCAGCAATGCCACCGAAGCCACCGAGAAGATCTTGATGATCTTGTTCTGGTTGATGTTGATGAAACCGACCGTGGCGTCCATCAGGAAGTTGATCTTGTCGAACAGGAAGGCCGTGTGGCTGTCGAGCGAGTCGATGTCGCGCAGGATCTGGCGGGCTTCCTCGAACTGGTCGGCGTTGAGCATGCGCGCGCGCATCATGAAGCTCACCGCGCGGCGCGTGTCCATCACATTGCGGCGGATGCGCCCATTCAAGTCTTCCTGGCGTGCAATCGCCGCCAGCGCCTCGCCGGCGGCCTGGTCGTGCACCTCGTCTTTCAGCACGCGGCGACTGACCTTTTCCAGATCATCGTAGATGCCCTCCAGCGTGTCGGCCGAGTACTCCGCATCGGCGTCGTACAGCTTGAGCAGCACGTCCTTGGCGTCCTCGATCAGGGCGGGGATGCGGCGCGCGCGCATGCGCAGCAGGCGGAACACCGGCAGGTCTTCACGGTGAACCGAAAACAGCACGTTGTCGTGGAGGATGAAGGCCACCCGCACGTTGCGCGGGGCTTCGTCATCGTCGATCAAAAAGTCGGAACGGATGTGGATCGCGCCGTCTTCTTCATAGAAGCGGGCCGATTCTTCCAGGTCGTCGTCGATGATGTCGGCCGGGATCACGAGGCCGAACTTCACGGCGATCCAGCTCTTTTCTTCCGGCGACGGGTCTTCCAGGTCGACCCAGACCGGGCGGGCGGTGGTCAGCCCGTCGAGGCTGTCGATTTCTTCCTGAAACAGCCGGCCGTTGGCCAGCGTGAACACGTTGAGCATGGGAACTCCAGCACAGGGGCGGCACGGCGCTCAAGGGCGTGCACGCTCGCAGGTCGAGGGATAGGGGGTGTCAAGGTTGCCGCCCCCTCCCGCGAGGCCCGCATCGAGATGCTGCCTGAGGCAGCCCGACGGGCCGCACCCGACGCCGCGTCCTGTTCAGGGCAGGGCAGGGCGGCCAGGTGGCTGGAGTGGGCGGTCACCGATGGGGACTGTCCAAGGTGATTGCTCCAAAGCGCCGATGAAATCGGCCATCGCGCCATTATCGCGCGCCGTTCTGCCTTGCGGGTGTTGCAATGCACCAAAAAAGTCCGCCCTGTGGTCGCGGTGTGATGGGAGTGGGCGGTGTAAGGTCACGGCCATGGCCCTTCCTTTCACTCGCCTCGATCTCAATCTGTTCCGCGTCATGGATGCCGTGTATGAGCATGGCGGCATCTCGGGCGCGGCGCGCCACCTGCACCTCAGCCAGCCCGCCGTCAGCCACGCCCTGGCCCGCTTGCGTCGCCTGTGGGGCGACCCGCTCTTCGTGCGCCAGGGCAACAGCATGGTGCCCACCGAGCTGACGCGCCGCGTGATCGGGGAGGTGCAGGCCCACCTGCGCGGCCTGCAGTCCCTGATGGCGCAGGCCGACAGCTTCGAGCCCGCCACCCTGGACATGACCCTGCGCGTGGGCATGCGCGACGTGCTCGAAGCCATTGCCTTGCCGCCCCTGATCGCGCGGCTGGCGCTGGAAGCCCCCCGCGTGAGCCTGACCAGCGTGCGCGTGCCCCGCGACGCGCTGGAGCGTACCCTCACCCTTGGCGAGGTGGACCTGGTGATCGACCGTCAGCGCCGGGTGGGTCCGCGCATCCGCGGCGAGCACCTGGCCGACGAAACCCTGGCCGTGTTGATGCACGCCGACCACCCGCTGGCCGGCGGCCCCGTCAGCCTGGACGATTACTTTGCCTGCCAGCACGTGATGGTGGCCCTGCAACCCGAGCGCCCCGACCCCTTGCAGCCGGTGTGGGCCGGCCTGGGCCGCGGCCCGCGCGAAGTCATCCTGCGCTGCCAGCATTACTTCGCCGCCGCCAACGTCGTCGCCCACAGCAGCGCCTTGCTGACCTTGCCACGTACTTACGCCGAAGGCCTGACGCGTGGCCTGCCGCTGGTGCTGCGCGAACTGCAGGCACCCATCCCGCCCATGGGCATCTGGATGTACTGGCATGCCGACCGCGAGGGCGACCCAGTGCACCGCTGGATGCGCACCTGTGTGGGCGAGGCGGCCTGCCAGGCCATGCGTGATGTGCATGACTTGCGATGAAAATTCATCATTTGATGCACAGCCTGGGGCGGCGTAGCATCGTTTCCCAGACCTCAGGAGACAGCCATGGACTTCCAGCCCAGTGAACGCGCAGCCCAGACCGCCCAACGTGTGCGGTCTTTCATCGACACACACATTGCGCCCATTGAGGCCGAGCACTGGGCCGGCATCCTCAAGCGCCGCCACGGCGGTGAATGGACCGAATGGCAGATCCCGCCGCGCGTCGAAGCCCTCAAGGCCAAGGCCCGCGAAGAAGGCCTGTGGAACCTCTTCCTGCCCGATGCCGAACTGGGCGCGGGCCTGAGCGTGCTCGACTACGCCTTCAGTGCCGAACAAACCGGCCGCTCCATGATGGCGCCCGAGATCTTCAACTGCAACGCGCCCGACTCCGGCAACATGGAGGTGATCTGGAAGTACGGCAACGCCGAGCAGAAAGAGAAATGGCTCAAGCCCCTGCTGGCCGGCGAGATCCGTTCTGTCTTCTTCATGACCGAGCCCGATGTGGCCTCGTCCGATGCCACTAACATGGCCGCGACCGCTGTGATCGACGGCGACCACATCGTCCTGAACGGCAAGAAGTGGTGGTCGTCCGGCGTGGGCGATCCGCGTTGCAAGATCGGCATCTTCATGGCCCTGACGCCCGACGAGAGCAAGGACCGCCACCACCAGCACTCCATGGTGCTGGTGCCCATGGACACCCCGGGCGTCGAGATCAAGCGCATGCTGCCCGTGTTCGGCGAGTACGACGAACCCCACGGCCACGGCGAGGTCCACTTCCACAACGTGCGCGTGCCCATTGGCAACTTCATCTCCGGCCCCGGCCGCGGCTTCGAGATCGCCCAGGGGCGCCTCGGCCCCGGCCGCATCCACCACTGCATGCGCTGCATTGGCGCCGCCGAAAAGTCGCTGGAGCTGGCGATCCAGCGCGGCCTGCAGCGCACCGCGTTCGGCAAGCCCCTGATCAACCTGGGCGGCAACCGCGAACGCCTGGCCGAGTGCCGCGTCGCCATCGACCAGGCTCGCCTGCTGACCCTGCAAGCCGCCTGGAAGATCGACACCCTGGGCGTGATGAGCGCGCTGACCGACGTGTCGGCCATCAAGGTGGTCGCACCCACGATGCTGCAAAACGTGGTGGACTTCGCCATCCAGATCCACGGCGGCGCCGGCGTCTCGCACGACACCCCGCTGACGATGTTCTTCAACCAGGCCCGCTCGTTGCGCCTGGCGGACGGTCCGGACGAGGTCCACAAGGGCATGATCGCCCGTCTGGAACTCAAGAAGTACGGGGTCAAGCACTGAGATGGGCGCCATCTACCTCGTGCGCCACGGCCAGGCCTCGTTTGGCAGTGACAACTACGACGCGCTCTCGCCGCTGGGCCACCAGCAGTCCGGCGTGGTCGGCCGGGCGTTGCGGGCGCGTGGGGTGCGGCCCGATGTCGTGTTCAGCGGCACCATGCAGCGCCACCGCGAGACCGCTGCGGGCGCCCTCGCCGCACTCGGGGTGAGCCTGCCGGTGCAGACCCTGCCTGGCGTCAACGAGTTCGATCACGAGAACGTCATCGAAGTGGCCGAGCCCCGCTACGCCCGCAAGGCCGTGATGATGGCCGACATGGCCGCCAGTGGCGATCCACGCCGGGCTTTCCAGAAGTTCTTTCAGGACGCGGTGAGCCGCTGGGTGGGCGGCAACCACGACGACGAGTACGCCGAGCCCTGGTCCGTCTTCAAGCTGCGCTGCGTCACAGCGCTGGACGAGTTGGTGCAGGCCACGCCGCCGAAAGGGCAGTCCGTGGTCTTCACCTCGGGCGGCACCATCAGTGTCATGTGTGCGCACCTGCTGGGTCTGAGCGACGCCCAAGCCTTCACCATCAACTGGACGCTGGCCAACACCGGCATCACCAAGATCGTCAGCGGTCGCGATGGCCTGCACCTGGTGTCGGTCAACGAGCACGCACATCTGGAAGGTGGCGAGCCGGGTCTGCTGACCTACCGTTGAACTGATCGCTGAATCGCCCTTGATTCGTGGGGTGGCCCTGCCCCGCCTGCGGGGGAGCCACGGCTCCCGGCGCTGACGCGTGCCAAGATGGCCGCTTCACAAAAAGGGAGCGAGGACATGCGTGCAGGCAAGATCGCAGCCGGGGTGCTGCTGGCGCTGGTGGCCGTCACGGGCGTGGGCCTGGCCCTGAGTTGGGCGCCCGACCGCCCGGTCGAAACCCTCACCGCACGCTGGGCCCCACCGCCCTCGCAGTTCATGCCCTTGCAAGGCATGCAGGTGCACCTGCGCGACGAGGGCCCCCGCACCGACCCACAGCCCATCGTGCTGCTGCACGGTACCTCGGCCAGCCTGCACACCTGGGACGGCTGGACGGAGGCCCTCAAAGGCCAGCGCCGCGTCATCCGCATGGACCTGCCTGGCTTCGGCCTCACCGGCCCCATGCCCGATGGCGACTACCGCCTCACCCGCTACGTGAGCTTCGTCATCGCCTTGCTCGACCAGTTGGGCGTGCAGCAGGCTGTGCTGGCGGGCAACTCCTTCGGAGGCAACCTGGCCTGGAAGATCGCGGTGGACCATCCCCAGCGCGTCAGCAAGCTGGTGCTGGTCGATGCGGCTGGCTACCCCTTCGATCCGGCTTCCATGCCAATCGGCTTCAAGATCGCACAGATCCCGGCCCTGCGGCCCATGATGGAGCACACCCTGCCGCGCCGCATGATCGAGTCGAGCGTGCGCAACGTTTACGGCGACCCGTCCAAGGTGACCCCCGAACTGGTCGACCGCTATCAAGAGCTCACCCTGCACTCCGGCAACCGCAGCGCATTGGTCGAACGCTTTCGCCAGAGCCCCAGTGGTGAGTTCACCGCGCAGATCCCGCAGGTCCGCCAGCCCACGCTCATCCTCTGGGGCGGCCAAGACCGCCTGATCCCGCCGGACAACGCCTTGCGTTTCCAGCGTGACATCGCCGGCAGTCGCCTCGTGATGTTCGACGCGCTGGGGCATGTGCCGCATGAAGAGGACCCGGAGCAGACCGTGGCCGCCGTGCAGGCCTTCCTCGTGCCGTGATCCGTATCAGGCGCATGGCGTGAGCCAGACCGCGTCGGTCAGGCCAACGTGGGCACCATGAAAAACGGCGCCCCGCGGGGCGCCGTGCTCACATCAGAGAGAGGTGCTTGCCTCAGGCGCACCCTCTCCACTCTCCAAGCTCAGTTCCCGCCGTCCTTGCCGTACAGCGGTGACCGAGGTCCGTAAAGCAAGCCATTGGGCATACCCGCCGACAGCAGACGCGAACTGGTGATGCCCGCCACATTGTGGGATGCATCCGTCACGTTGTTCATGATCTGCTTGACGATGGCAGCAACCAGCATGCCGGCCAGGCCGCCGCTGTTGTTGTTGCCTTCATCGTTGGACGCTGTGGCCCGGCCGCTCCAGAGCAGCGTGCCAGTGGCCAAGTCCACCAGACGAGCCTCGGCACTCACGATCGCAGCGCTACTGAGCACGGTATAGGTGCTGCCGTAGCGTGTCACCTTCATGTAAAGCGCAGCGTCCGCACCGAAGATTTCCTTGAGCTTGGCGGCAGGCACCTCGTGCATGTCTGCAGGCATGGTCAGGCCATTCTGGTGAAACGTTTCGTTCACCAGCGTCACGGGCATCACGTAGTAGCCGCTTTCGGCCAGCGGGTAGGTTGACTGAGCCAGCATGCTGAACGTCGCATTGACATCCGTGCTGTCGTTCAAGGGGGGCAGCACCAGAATCGATGCGGGCTTGGCCGCCCGGAAGGCGCTGTAGTCGGTTTTGACAGGGGCCGCACAGCCGGTCAGCAAGGCGGTTGCGGCAGCGGTTGCGGCCAGCATGGCGCGTTGAAAGGTGGCACCCACGATCAGCTCCGATTCTTCTTCATGTTGTTGATCAGGAAGTCGATGTACTTCGCCGATTCAGGGAACAAGGCCTTTTCCTGATTCCACGCTGCCACGGCCTGATCGGTGCGTCCTGTGTTGAGGTACAGCAAGCCCAGGTGGGCGTGATAGCCAGGTGGGACCTTGGCGCCTTTCGCGTTCGCCTCCTGAAGGCCCTTCTCCAGATCCAGAATCTGCTCTTCGGGCGACGATTTGCCATCGCTCTTCAGGTGAGCGTACACCTGGGGTTGATAGCCGTTCCAGCTGTAGAGCTGTTTGGGGCCAGCGCAGCCAGCCAGTGTGGCCAGCAGGCAAAGCGCGGCCAGCCCCTTGACGAGGGGTCGTTGCATCATGACCATCCTTTCGCCGTGGCTCAGCGACCAGCGCCAGGTTTGAAGGCGCCGGCATCGATGCCTTCACCCAGGCGATCCACCGCCTCGCGAATGGCCAAGTCCAACACCTTGCCGTTCAGGGTGGAGTCATAGCTGGCGGTCCCGCCGAAACCCACCACTTCGCGGTTCGACAGTTGGTATTCGCCAGCGCCTTGCACCGAGTAAACGACTTCCGAGGTGCGGGTGTTGACCACATTGAGGGTGACCTTGGCGTACGCCACCTGGGTCTTGCCCTTGCCCAGGATGCCGAACAACTGGTGATCGCCCACTTCCTTGCGACCAAACTCGGTCACATCACCGGTGACCACGAAATCGGCACCCTTGAGTTGCTGTGCGGCACCTTGGATGCTGGCTTCCTGCTTGATCTCGGCCATGTTGTCGCGGTCCAGCACGTTGAAGCGGTTGGTCTGCTGCAGGTGGCTGATCAGGATGGTCTTGGCCTGGCTGCCGAGGCGGTCCGTGCCGTCTGAGAACACACCACGCATGAAGCTGGAGCGGTTGTCGAACTTGCCGACGGCGATGGGTGCGCGGGCGCCGACATAGACACGCGTGGCTGCTTGGGTTTTCTGCACGACCAGGGCCTGAGACGACTCGGTGGCGCAACCGCTGAGCAACATGGGAGCAGAGATGACAGCCGTGAGTGCTGCCAGGCGGAACGAAGACTTCATGTGATATCCCTAGGTTGATCCATCCCTCCGATGACAAGAGGGGCAAAGCAGGATACTGCATCCGAGGACCTTCAGACACAGTGAGATACCACCAACTTAAACGGCGCCCCGCGGGGCGCCGTTGTCACGTCAGCTCAGGCAGAAAGCTGAGAGATCAGCCCTGTGCCTTCTTCTTCAAGCGCCATGCGTGCAGCAGCGGCTCGGTGTAGCCCGAAGGCTGTTCCTTGCCCTTGAACACCAGGTCCAGCGCAGCCTGGAACGCCGCACCGTTGGGGTTGGCCACCAGCGATTGATACAGCGGGTCACCGGCGTTTTGCTGGTCGACCACGGCAGCCATGCGGGTGAAAGTCTCGCGCACTTGCGCTTCGGTCACCACACCATGGTGCAGCCAGTTGGCCACGTGCTGGCTGGAGATACGCAGGGTCGCGCGGTCTTCCATCAGGCCCACGTTGTGGATGTCGGGCACCTTGGAGCAGCCCACGCCTTGGTCAATCCAGCGAACCACATAACCCAGGATGCCCTGGATGTTGTTGTCCAGCTCTTGCTGCTTCTCAGCGTCGGACCAGTTGGCGGCTGCCACCACGGGGATGGTCAGCAGCTTGTCCAGCAGGGATTGGGGATCTTCACCGTTTTGCTCGATGTCGGCCTGGATCGCGGCCACATTCACCTGGTGATAGTGGGTGGCGTGCAGGGTCGCAGCGGTCGGCGAAGGCGTCCAGGCGGTGTTGGCGCCAGCCTTGGGGTGAGCGATCTTCTGCTCCAGCATGCCGGCCATCAGGTCGGGCATGGCCCACATGCCCTTGCCGATCTGGGCGCGACCACGCAGGCCCATTTGCAGACCGATCAGCACGTTGCGACGCTCGTAAGCGGCAATCCAGGCGCTGTTCTTGATGTCGCCCTTGCGCATCATGGGGCCAGCCAGCATGGCGGTGTGCATTTCGTCGCCGGTGCGGTCCAGGAAGCCGGTGTTGATGAAGGCCACGCGGCTGGAAGCAGCTGCAATACAGGCCTTCAGGTTGGCCGAGGTGCGGCGCTCTTCGTCCATGATGCCCAGCTTCACGGTGCTGTCAGGCAAGCCCAGCAGTTGTTCCACGCGGGTGAACAGCTCTGCAGCGAAGGCCACTTCGGCAGGGCCGTGCATCTTGGGCTTCACGATGTAGACCGAGCCAGTACGCGAGTTGCGGATGGCCTGGCCGTTGATCTTGCCGTGGCCTTGCAGGTCGTGCAGGGCGATGGTGGTGGTGATCACGGCGTCCATGATGCCTTCGGGGATCTCTTTGCCCTCGGCGCCCCACAGGATGGCGGGGTTGGTCATCAGGTGACCCACGTTACGCACGAACATCAGCGAGCGGCCATGCAGCTTGACTTCGCCGCCGTTGGGGGCGGTGTACACGCGGTCGCCGTTCAGGGTACGGGTGAAAGTCTTGCCGCCCTTGGCCACTTCTTCGGCCAGGGTGCCCAGCTGAATGCCCAGCCAGTTGCTGTAGCCCAGCACCTTGTCTTCCGCGTCCACAGCGGCCACGGAGTCTTCCAGGTCCAAGATGGTGGACACGGCCGCTTCCAGCACCACATCGGCCACACCCGCAGCGTCGGTCTTGCCGATGTTGGTGTTGCGGTTGATCTGGATGTCCACGTGCATGCCGTTGTTCACCAACAGCACGCTGCTCGGATTGGCGGCATCGCCTTGGTAGCCCACCAGTTGCGCTGGGTTCTTCAGGCCCACGGTCTGGCCACCCACGGACACAGCCAGCTGACCATTGACGATGGCGTAGCCGGTGGAATCCTTGTGCGAAGCGCCTTCCAGCGGTGCAGCGGTGTCCAGGAAGTTGCGGGCCCAGGCGATGACCTTGTTGCCGCGCACCTCGTTGTAGCCGGGGCCCTTGGTGGCGCCACCGTCTTCAGAGATCGCGTCGGTGCCATACAGGGCGTCGTACAGGCTGCCCCAGCGGGCGTTGGCGGCGTTCAGGGCATAGCGGGCATTCAGGATGGGCACGACCAGCTGAGGACCGGCTTGCAGCGCCAACTCGGCGTCCACATTGGTCGTGGTGGCCTTCACATCGGCCGGCACGGGCACCAAGTAGCCGATCTTCTCCAGGTGCGCTTGGTAGGCTGCCATGTCCTGGATCGGGCCGGGGTTGGCGGTGTGCCAAGCATCCATTTCAGTCTGGATGCGGTCACGTTCGGCCAGCAAGGCGGCATTCTTGGGGGCCAGGTCGCTGACGATGGCGTCGAAGCCGGCCCAGAACTTGGCGCTGTCCACGCCGGTGCCAGGCAGCACCTTGTCTTCAATGAAACGGTAGAGCTCGGTGGCGACCTGAAGGCCGTGGACAGTGGTGCGTGCGGTCATGCAAACCTCGTCAAGATGGGGAAAAAGGTGATCGGACGGCAAGCGCGCGCCCCGGTTCGCGGGACGCACCCTTTGCAAGAAAGCCAGTTTATTCGATACTCCGCTGACTATTACCGCCCCGAAAAGTGATGGATTCATGACTTGAGTGCATGAATCCGGGGCTGGAGTGCAACGCATGGACCGCTTGAAGCAGATCGAAACCTTCGTGGCCGTGGCCACCAAAGGCAGCCTCACCGCCGCCGCCCAGGGCGAGGGCGTGGCGCCGGCCATCATCGGGCGTCGCATGGACGCCCTGGAGGCCCGCCTGGGGGTCAAGCTCTTGCTGCGCACCACGCGTCGCATCAGTCTGACCCATGAGGGTAGCGCCTTTCTGGAAGATTGTCAGCGTCTGATCACCGACTTCAACAACGCCGAGGCCAGCGTCTCGGCCGGGGGCGTGAAAGCCAGCGGTCACCTGCGCATCACCGCGCCGGCGGGCTTTGGCCGCCGGCACGTCGCCCCCCTGGTGCCCGGCTTCCTCGACCAGCACCCCGACGTCAGCCTCTCGCTCAACCTGTCCGACCGTGTGGTCGACCTCGTCAACGAAGGGTTTGACTGCGCCGTGCGCGTCGGCGACCTGCCCGACTCCAGTTTGGTCAGCGTGCGCCTAGCCGACAACCGGCGCCTGTGCGTGGCCACGCCGGCCTATCTGCAGCGCGCCGGCACCCCGCGTCACCCGTCGGAGCTGATGCGCCACGCCTGCCTGACGCTGAGCTCCGACGCCAGCCAGACCCGCGGCTGGGCCTTCGTGGTCGACGGCGAAGCCACCTACCTGCGGCCTGGTGCCCGGCTGGACTGCAGCGACGGCCAGGTGTTGCACGCCTGGTGTCTGCAGGGCCTGGGCCTGGCCTGGCGCAGCACCTGGGAGGTCGAACATGACATCGCTGCCGGCCGCCTGGTCAGCGTGCTCGACGAGTTCGCCGCACCGCCCAATGGCATCTATGCGGTCTTTGCCCAACGCAAACACCTGCCCTTGCGCCTGCGCCTGTGGATCGACTTCATCAAGCAGGCCTACGCCGACCCGGGGTATTGGCAGCGCGAGCAGGCGCCCGGGGCATGATGGCTTTAGGCTGATCTCTCTTTCCGCGCCTGAGGCGCATCTCACAGCTTCTTCACCGATGTTGCTCGAATCCCTGCTGGCTTACGCCCACTTTGTCGCCATTCTCAGCGTGGTGGTGTTCATCACCAGTGAAGCAGCCCTGTGTCGGGAGGAATGGCTGAACGCCGCGGTGGTGCGCCGTCTCGCCCGCGTCGACATCATTTACCTGGTGGCCGCCGTGGCCGTGCTGCTCACAGGGGTGGCGCGCACATGGTGGGGCATGAAGGGCGTGGACTGGTACTGGCAGCAGCCGCTGCTGCACCTCAAGCTGACCTTGTTCGTCGTGATCGCGGGCCTGTCGATTTCCCCGACGCTGGCGTTTCGCCGCTGGGTCAAGCAACTCGACACACACGGCACACTGCCCGACGCCACCGAAGTGCGCCGGGTGCGTCGCAGGGTCATGATCCAGGCGCACATCATGGTGCTGATCCCCTTGGCCGGCAGCCTGCTGGCGCGGGGGTTCTGGATGCGCTGAGTCCGTGGTCCGCGACAGAGGGGCGTGATCGCCCCTCCGTGCGTCACGCTGCCTTCACTGTGCGGCGGGCGCGGCAGCTGCGTCCTTTTCGCACTTCTTGACGAAGCTGTTCTTGGCCGCGCCCGCCAGCTTCTTCTCGGCGGCCTTGTTCAGGCAGGCTGCGCTGGCCGAACCGGCCGCATCTTTCTCGCACTTCTTGATGAAGCTGTTCTTGGCGGCGCCCGCCAGCTTCTTCTCAGCCGCCTTGGCTTCGCACGCAGCGTTGCCGGCATGGGCCAGGGTGGACAACAGGGCCAGGGTCACAGAAGCAATCAGGGTACGCATGTCAGGCTCCTCAATGGGGCAGGGTTCACGAACAAGCACTGCCATCGGCGGTGCGGACAATATCCAGCGGCCACGGTGGCAGCTCCGGACGCCACACTGACCCACTGCCAGCCTAACGTCACACCGCGACGCGCGGATGACGCGATGGTCATCACATGATCCGTCGCGGGTGCGCCAGCGCTTCGTGCGCCGCATGCAGACGCCGCACCAGCACCCGGATGAAGGCCTCGTCAAACAGGTGGCGGCAAGCCGGGCTCAACTGCATCATCACGTCTGGCGTGAAGGATATTGTTGTGGCCGGTTCCGTCACCACCACATCGGTGCTGTGGCGTCGCAAATCGGGGCTGGGTGCCAGGTAGGCCATCTCGCCCACCGACGTGCCGGCCCCCAGCAAGGCCACCCGCTTGTTGTCGCGATACACCTCGACCGTGCCCTGCGCCATGATGTGGAAGGTGCGCCCCTCCTCGCCCCGGCGGTACAGCGCGTGGCCAAACGGAAAGCGCTGCCATTTCGCGCGGTGCACCACCTCCCACAGCTCCACGTCGCCAAACTGGGTGAAAAAGTCCAGCGAGCGCAGCAGGTTGAAGCGCTCCGAGTCCAACACCCCTTGCAGGTGGCCACGCGGCACCTGATGGTCGGCGATCAGGCCCGACAGCGCCTGGGCAAACGCATCCCAGTTCGGGTAGCGCTCCTTCGGGTCTTTGGCCAGCGCCTTCAGCACCACTTGGTCGACCGCCGCATTCACCCCCGAGCGTTGTCCCGACAGTGGCGCTGGCTCGTGGTTGTAAATCTGGTTCATCAGCACCGCCTGCGACGATGCCTCGAACGGAGGGCGACCGGCGATCAGGTGGTACAGCACGGCACCCAGACCATAGATGTCGGCGCGGCAGTCCGGTACCTCGCCATCCAGCTGCTCCGGCGCCATGTAGGCCAGCGAGCCCACCTGGTGGATCTGGGTGGACTCGGCCGTCAGGTTCAGCACACTGCCGAAGTCGCTGATCTTGACGTCGGTCACGGCGCCTGCGTCGTTGACCAGGGCCAGGATATTGGCCGGCTTCACGTCGCGGTGGATCAGTCCCTGGCGGTACACATAACCCAACGCCATCGCGCACTTGAAGCCGATTTCCACCACCAGTTCCAGCGGCAGCAACTGATCGGGGCGGCAGAAGGTGCGCAGCGTCGTGCCCGGCACATACTCCATCACCACATAAGGGGACGACGGGTCGGGCACCGCGTCGTAGATGTGCACCACGTTCGGGTGCTGCAGGCGGCCCACCAGGGCGGCCTCGGCCGCAAAGAAGCGCGCGTACACCGGCCCATCGACCGCATCGCTCAGCGCCGACGAGCGCACCCGCTTGATCGCGACATCGCGGTCATGGAAGTCGTCCCGGCACAGGTAGACCTCGCTGGTGGCGCCTTCGCCCAGCTTCTTGATGATCCGGTACTTGCCGATCAAACCGGTGTTGAGGTCAATGTCCAGGTCGCCCATGCTCACCCACTGCTGCCATGTCTGCATCTTTCCACGTTCGGGGCCACTTCACCAGCCGAAAAGACCCGACAGGAGTGTGCAATTGTTCGCACATCATCGCATCCCCGCGGGAAGGCGGTCCGCCCCCGTAGAATTCGCCCATGATCCAAGCCAAGCGTGCCCTTCTTTCTGCCCTGGGTGAAGCCCTGCGCCAGGTGGCGCCCGACGCCGCCGCGTCCTTCACACCGGTTTTCGAGGCCCCCAAGCAGGCCGCCCACGGCGACCTGGCCGTGACCGCGGCCATGCAGCTGGCCAAGCCCCTCAAAAAGAACCCCCGTGAGCTGGCCACCGCCCTGGTCGCCGCACTGGAGGCCCAGCCGGCCGTCCAGCAGTGGGTGAAGCTCCCCATCGAGATCGCTGGCCCCGGTTTCATCAACCTGCGCCTCAAGCCCGAAGCCAAGCAGGCCATCGTTGCCGATGTGCTCACCGAAGGCGACAAGTTCGGCTGGCAGCCCGCCAATGGCCGCAAGGTGCTGGTCGAGTTCGTCTCGGCCAACCCCACCGGCCCGCTGCACGTGGGCCACGGCCGCCAGGGCGCGCTGGGTGATGCCCTGTGCAACCTGTTCGAGACCCAGGGCCAGTCGGTCACCCGCGAGTTCTATTACAACGACGCCGGCGTGCAGATCAGCACCCTGGCCTGGTCCACCCACGCGCGCATCAAAGGCTACAAACCCGGTGACGAGCACTGGCCCGAGTCGGCCTACAACGGTGACTACATTGCCGACATCGCCGCCGACTTCCTCGCCAAGAAGACCGTCAAGGCCGACGACCGCGAGTTCACCGCCTCGGGCGATCCGGAAGACATCGACGGCATCCGCCAGTTCGCCGTGGCCTACCTGCGCCATGAGCAGGACCTGGACCTCAAGGCTTTCGACGTCCGTTTCGACAACTACTACCTCGAATCGAGCCTCTACACCTCGGGCCGCGTCGAGCAGACCGTCCAGAAGCTGGTCGACGCTGGCAAGACCTTCGAGCAAGACGGCGCCCTGTGGCTGCGCTCGACCGACTACGGTGACGACAAGGACCGCGTGATGCGCAAGTCCGAAGGCGGCTACACCTACTTCGTGCCCGATGTGGCCTATCACATCGCCAAGTGGGAGCGCGGTTTCGAACAGTGCGTCAACATCCAGGGATCCGACCACCACGGCACCATCGCCCGCGTGCGCGCTGGCCTGCAAGCCGCTGGTGTCGGCATCCCGCAAGGCTGGCCTGATTACGTGCTGCACAAGATGGTCACCGTGATGAAGAACGGCGAGGAGGTCAAGATCTCCAAGCGTGCCGGCTCTTACGTCACGCTGCGCGACCTGATCGAGTGGACCAGCAAGGATGCGGTGCGCTTCTTCCTGATCAGCCGCAAGGCCGACACCGAGTTCACCTTCGACGTCGACCTGGCCCTCAAGCAGAACGACGAGAACCCGGTGTTCTATGTCCAGTACGCCCACGCCCGCATCCAGTCGGTGCGTGCGCAGTACGCCGACAAGGGCGGAGATTTGAGCGCCCTGGGCGGCGCCAACCTGGCCCTGCTGACGGCCGACACCGAGCTGGCGCTGATGACCAAGCTGGCCGAGTTCCCCGGCATGCTCACCGCCGCGGCTCAGGGATTGGCGCCGCACGACGTCGCCTTCTACCTGCGCGACCTGGCCAGCGCCTTCCACAGCTACTACGCGGCGGAACGTTTCCTGGTCGACGAGGTCGAACTCAGCCGTGCCCGCGTGGCCCTGCTGAGCGCGACCGCGCAGGTGCTGCGCAACGGCCTGTCCCTGCTGGGCGTCAGCGCGCCCGACAAGATGTAAATCACCCCGGTGACCCAGAGAGGATCCCAGTCCATGACCACTCCACGTGCCGCGCAGCGCGGCGGTTTTTTCCTCGGCATGATCGTCGGCCTGTTGATCGGGCTGGCGCTCGCGCTGGGGGTGGCCGTCTACATCACCAAGGTGCCGCTGCCCTTCATCGACAAGGTGCCGCAACGCACCCCCGAGCAGGACGCCGCCGAGATGGAGCACAACAAGAGCTGGGACCCCAACAGCCCGCTGTACGGCAAGAACCCCGCCAAGCCGCGTGCGGTGCCAGCAGCCTCGGCCCCGTCCTCGGCTTCGTCGGCCGAGCCGACCGAAGCCCCGGTGGTGTCTGCTGAGCCGGCGTCGGCGCCTGCCGCAACGGCCTCCAAGCCGGCGGCGGCCAAGGCGGCCAGCGCGCCCGCCTCCAGCGCGCGCAATCCGGCAGCCATCCTGTCCGGTGCGGCGCCCGTGTCCACCGCGCCCGCCTCTGATGCGTTGAGCTACCAGGTGCAGGCCGGTGCCTATGCCAGCCAGGCCGAAGCCGAACAGCAACGTGCCAAGCTGGCCATCATGGGCCTGGAGTCCCGCATCCAGGAGCGCGAGGTCAATGGCCGCACCATGTTCCGGGTGCGCCTGGGGCCCTACGCGCAAAAGGATGCCGCCGAGGAAGTGCGCATCAAGCTGCAAGGCGCCGGGGTGGAGTCCGCCCTGGTGCGCATCCAGAAGTAAGCTGGGGCCACGGCCCCGTGGAAGGTCTGGGCGTTCGCGCCCAACAGAAAGGACGCTAGATGAATCGCCGCGAGTTTTCGATCCACACCCTGGGCGCACTGGGTTTGAGCGCCGGCTTGCCTGGCCTGGCCGTGGCCCAGGGCGGTCCCGTGGAAGGCACCCATTACGTCCGCCTGCCTCAGGCGGCGCCGGTGTCGGCCCCCGCTGGCAAGGTCGAGGTCGTCGAGTTCTTCTGGTACGGCTGCAACCACTGCTACAACTTCGAGCCGTCGCTGGCCGCCTGGGCCGAGAAACTGCCCGCCGATGTCGTGTTCCGACGCGTGCCGGTGGCCTTCCGTGAGAACCCCTTCGGCAACCACCAGCGCCTGTTTTACGCGTTGGAGGCGATGGGCCTGGTGTCCAGCTTGCATCCCAAGGTCTTCCGCGCCATCCACGCCGAAGGCCAGCCACTGGACAAGCCCGAAGCCATCGCCGCTTTCGTTGCTCGCCATGGGGTGGACCAAGCCAAGTTCATGGCCATGTTCAACTCCTTTGCGGTGCAGACCAAGTGCAAGCAGGCCCGCAGCCTGGCCGAGGCCTACAAGATCGACGGCGTGCCCACCCTGGGCATCGCAGGGCGCTATTTCACCTCGGTGTCGCTCAACGGCAACCACGAACGCACGCTGGCGACCACCAACTTCCTGATCAACGCGGCCCGAAAGGGACGCTGAGGCAGTTCCGGAGCGCGCAGGCGCAGGGAAATCGCGTTACTGGCGCGATTTCCCCATGGTTCGTGGCTAAAATCATTGCAAATTCCATGCCGATGATGACGAACCTGTTTTCCCCCTCTCTGTCGCCCCGCTTTGCACGCCTCACGGGCGCGCTGGCGCTGGGGTTGGCGACCCTGTGGTCTGCCCCGGCCAAGGCAGAGAAGGCAGATCGTTTTCAGCCGCTTCACTTTGCTGCCGACGCAGCGCGGGTGGAAGACAACCAGCGCCTCAACATCTTGAGCGGCAACGTCGAGATCACCAAGGGCACCATGGTGGTTCGCGCCGATCGCGTGGAAGTGCGTCAGAACCCCGACGGCACCCAGACGGCGACCGCCATCGGTGGCCCCGGGGGGCGTGCCTTCTTCCGCCAAAAGCGTGACGGGGTGGACGAGTCCATCGAAGGCGAAGCCGAGCGCATCGTCTACGACGGCAAGACCGAGATCGTGCGTTTCACCTCGCGCGCCATCATGCGCCGCCTGCAGGGCAACACCATCAACGATCAGGTCAGCGGCCCCGTCATCGTGTACGACAACAAGACCTCGGTCTTCCAGGTCGTTGGTGGGGGCAGCAGTGGCGGCGCCACCGGCCGTGTCCGGGGGGTGATCACCCCTCGCACCACGCCTGAGGGATCCAGCACCGAAGGCACCCGCTGATGAGCGCCTCGTCGGTCACATCTCCTCGCAGTGAACTCCGCGCCGAGCGCCTCAAAAAGCGCTACGGTGCCCGCACCGTGGTGCACGATGTGCATGTGGCCGTGGCCGCCGGTGAGGTCGTCGGCCTGCTGGGGCCCAACGGGGCCGGCAAAACCACCAGCTTCTACATGATCGTGGGCCTGGTGCCCGCCGATGCTGGCGAGATCACCATCGACGGCCAGCGCGTTGAGCGCCTGCCGATCCACCAGCGCGCGCGCTTGGGCCTGAGCTACCTGCCGCAGGAAGCGTCCATCTTCCGCCAGCTCAATGTCGAGGAGAACATCCGCGCGGTGCTGGAGTTGCAGGTGGACGAGCGCGGCAAGCGCCTGAGCAAAGACGTGATCCAGGAGCGCCTTGACGGCCTGCTGCACGAACTCAGCATCGAGAAGCTGCGCACCAACCCTGCGCTGTCCCTCTCGGGCGGCGAGCGCCGCCGCGTCGAAATTGCCCGCGCCCTCGCCACCCAGCCGCGCTTCATCCTGCTCGACGAGCCCTTTGCGGGCGTCGATCCCATCGCCGTCATCGAGATCCAGCGCATCATCAGCTTCCTCAAGGCGCGCGGCATCGGTGTGCTCATCACCGACCACAACGTCCGCGAAACGCTGGGCATCTGCGACCGCGCCTACATCATCAGTGAAGGTAGCGTCCTGGCCGAAGGCAGCCCGGCTGACATCGTGCACAACGCCGAGGTCCGCAAGGTCTATCTCGGCGAGCACTTCCGCATGTGAGTGACCGGCGCCCATGAAGCCCTCCCTGCAGTTTCGGCTTTCGCAACACCTGGCGCTGACCCCTCAGCTGCAGCAGTCCATCCGGCTCCTGCAGCTGTCCACCCTCGAACTGCACCAGGAAATCGAGCAGATGCTCGAACAAAATCCCTTCCTGGAGCCTGAGGACGATTACTCGCCCATCGAGACCGCGGCCTCACTGGAGTTCGAACGCCAGCGCAACGAGCGCAACAGCAGCGAAGACGCCGGCGCCGAACGTGACAGCGCGCCCGCCGAGGCCGACACCAGCGGCATCGACACCGCCGAGCTGGGCACCACCGAGCGCGAGGACTGGGAAAACGGCACCGAGCGCGACGACTTCGACGGCATCAGCGAAAGCCCGGCCCGCCAAAGCCAGGGCGACGACGACACCGACCCGCTCGAGCGCAACAGCCTGTCCATCACCCTGCAAGAGCACCTGCGTCAGCAATTGCTGGGCACCCGCTTGAGCGACGAGGACATGGCCGCGGTCGACATGCTCATCGAGTCCCTCAACGAGGACGGTTACCTCGCCGACACGCTCGAAGAGATCGCTGCCAGCCTGTTGCCCGACGAGCCGGACGAAGACACCCTCGACGAACTGATGTCGCGCTTGCGCTGCGCACTGGGCTGGCTGCAAAGCCTGGAGCCGGTGGGCGTGGGCGCGCGCAACCTCTCCGAGTGCCTGCTGCTGCAACTGCGCGGTCTGCCCGGCGAGCCCGCTCGCGAGGTCGCCATGGCCATCTGCCGCGAGCATCTTGAGTTGCTGGCCCGTCGCGACTTCAAGAAGCTCATGGCCGCCACCGGCGCCGACGAGGCTCTGCTGAAAGACGCGCAAAGCCTCATCGTCTCGCTCGAGCCTAAACCCGGCCGCGCCTTCACCCGCGCCGAGGCCAACATCATCATCCCGGACGTCATCGTCCAGAAGTCCGGCCGCGGCTGGAAAGTCGTCCTCAACCCGGACGTCATGCCCAAGCTGCGCATCAACGACTACTACGCGCAGGCCTTGCGCTCCAGCCGGGGCGCACGCGGCAGCACGGCCAGCGAAGGTCACGCCAACCTCAATGCCCGCCTGCAAGAGGCCCGCTGGTTCGTCAAGAACATCATGCAGCGCTTCGACACCATCTTGCGTGTCTCGCAGGCCATCGTCGATCGGCAAAAGAACTTCTTCACCCATGGCGAAATCGCCATGAAGCCCCTGGTCCTGCGCGAAATCGCCGACGAACTCGGGCTGCACGAGTCCACCATCTCGCGCGTGACCACCGCCAAGTACATGAACACGCCTTTCGGCACGTTCGAACTCAAGTACTTCTTCGGCTCCTCGCTCAACACCGAGGCAGGTGGCAACGCCTCCAGCACCGCGGTGCGCGCCCTCATCAAACAGCTGGTCGCGGCCGAAGATCCCAAGAAGCCCTTGTCAGACAGCGCCTTGTCCAGCATGCTGGAAGAGCAAGGCATCCAGGTCGCCCGCCGCACCGTCGCCAAATACCGCGAAGCCCTCAAGATCGCGCCTGCGAACCTGCGCAAGGCCTTGTGAGTGCACGTGATGGGTGGGGGCGCAGGCCGGGCGCTTCGCTGTCGCGATCCTGTCCCGCGCCGCAACGGCCCCTGATTCATTGACCATGCTTTACCGCCTCCAAGACCTTGTCGACCTCTTGCCCTGGCAGGACTGGGCCGCCTTGGCCCTGTTCGTGTTCGGCTGGATCGGCTATGCCCAGTTCGCCAGCCGCCGTGCCCGCGTTGAAAGCACCCTGCTGTCCAGCACCAATCACTACCGTCGCCTGTGGATGATCCAGGTCACCCACCGTGACCAGCGCGTGGTCGATGCCGCCATCACGCAGAACCTCGCCAGCAGCCCTGGCTTCTGGGCCTCCACCACCATTCTGGTACTCGGTGGTCTGCTTGCCGTGCTCGGCACCACCGAAAAGGCCAGTGAATTCGTCAGCGATCTGCCTTTTGCCGTGCGCACCTCCATGCAGGTTCTCGACATCAAGCTCATCGTCCTGCTGGCCGTCTTCATCTACGCCTTCTTCCGCTTCACCTGGTCCATGCGCGTCTATTCCTTCGGTGCGATCCTGGTCGGTGCGGCGCCCAATGTGGATGTGTTCAACCAAGGCGAGGCCGACCGTCAGGAGTTTGGCGACCGCGCCGGCAAGCTCATGGGCATGGCCGCCGAAAGCTTCGCCGACGGCCTGCGTGCCTACTACATGTCCTTCGCGGTCATCGCCTGGCTGGTCTCCCCGGTCGCCTTTGCCCTCGGCACCCTCGCGGTCCTCTGGATCCTGTATCGGCGAGAATTCCGCTCCGACGTGCTGGCGATCCTGCGCCCCTGACCACGTCCCTCCTTCTGTATTGCGACCCCATCATGCCCATCAAGCCCCCCCGCCGCCCCGTCGTGTCCTCGGCCACCGGACGCCCCTCGGGGGACGAGCGCGACCGCACGACGTCGTCCGCCCGCCCATCCCATGGGCGTGACGTGGCGCGAAGTGACGCGCGCGGCAGCGATGCACCAGGGCAGCCCTCCTCCGGGCGTGACCCACGCGCACGTGCCACGCATGGACGTGACCCGCGCGGGCGCGACTCGGCCCGCTCTGACGCCGGTCCCGGCTTCCGCCCTGCGTCGCGGTCGGCCTCCGAAGCCTGGCATGGCGGCGACGAGCGTCGCTATGGCGCTCCCTCCAGCAGTGCAGGTCGTCCCTCATCACGTCAGGCCCCCGAAAGCTGGCGTGCCAGCGACGATCGCCGCCCCAGTGCCGCACCCGGCGGTGCAGGTCGCGGCGCTTCCTCGCGTCCGGCACCCGCTCGCCCCGGCCCTCGCCCCGAGTCGCGCGACTCCGCCCAGCGCCCCGTGCTCGCCGCCGACCGCCCTGCTGCCCTCTACCTGTCCTGCCCCTCCGGCGTCGAATCCCTGCTGGCCACCGAGGCCCGCCGCATCCTCGGTGACGCAGCGCACATCACCGAGTCCCGCGGGGGCATCGAGGTGATCGCGCCCGCGAGCGCATCCCCCACCGAGCGACAGCACACCCTGCGCGACTACGCCATGCGCCTCAACCTCGAGAGTCGTCTGGCCCAACGCGTACTCTGGCGCGTCGCCTCCCGCGTCTACCGCCACGAAGACGACATCTACGTCCTCGCCCGGCAGGTCAACTGGTCCGACTGGATCACGCCGCAGCACACCCTGCGCGTCGACGTCGTCTCCCGCCGCAGCCACCTGCAAAGCCTCAACTTCGCCGGCCTGCGCGTCAAAGATGCCGTCTGCGACGACCTGCGCGAACGCACCGGTGAGCGCCCCAGCGTCGACACCCGCTTCCCCGACCTCGGCCTGGTCCTCTACCTTGACGACCTCGACGCCATCCTCTACGTCGATACCTCCGGCGAGGCTCTGTTCAAGCGCGGCTGGCGTGAAGACACCGGCGAAGCGCCGCTGAAAGAAACCCTGGCCGCCGCCATGCTCGCTGCCGCCGACTGGCAAGGCCGCCCCGAAGACGGCGCCTTGCTCGACCCCTGCTGCGGCGCTGGCACCATCCCGATCGAAGCCGCGCAGATCGCCTGCGGCATCGCCCCGGGACTGCAACGCCGCTTCGCCTTCGAGCGCCTCTTGCCTTTCCGCGCCCACCTGGCCGACTGGCAACGCCTCAAGCAAGCCGCCCGCGACCGCCAGCACCCGCCTCGCGTGCCCATCTACGCTGGCGACGTCGCCTTCCGCATGACCGACTTCGCCACCCGCAACGCCGAGCGCGCTGGCGTGCGCCAGCACATCGAGTTCAAAACCGCCGACGCCCTGCAGCGCCCCGTGCCCTGCGAGCGCGGCGTGCTCATGTTCAACCCGCCCTACGGCGAGCGCATCGACACCAAAGGCTCCGTGCGCAACGCCTACCGTGCCCGCTCCGAAGCCGACGACGAGATGGGTGACGACGCGCCCACGTCCCGTGCCGGCCGCGAGCAATTCCAGGACGACGAAGCCGCCACCTTCTTCCAGCGTCTGTCCTCCCACTGGAAGAAGCAATACCCCGGCTGGACCGCCTGGATCCTCAGCCCGGACATGAAACTGCCCAGCGCCATGCGCCTCAAAGAGAGCCGCCGTGTTGTCATGTTCAACGGCCCCATCGAGTGCCGCCTGTTCCGCTTCGACCTGGTCGCTGGCAGCAACAAGCCTCGCACGAGCACTTCGTCGGACGCGGCGTCACCACCCTCGCAGGCCGACTGACTCGCCCAGCCACCCCTTGACGCACTGGGCATCAAGCGGGCGCTCGCCGGCACACACGGGCCCTGTGTCTGTGTAGGCGCACGCCGCAGGCCTCTTTGCCATGTGGGGTGCCGGGGGACGGTGAAGAGCGCGCCCTCAAGCAGGTGCGTTCAGCCTTCGAACTGCGCACCGAGCACACTGAGCATGGCCAGTGGCGCCGTGTCGGCCCGTAGCACCCGCCGCCCCAGACTCACAGCCGACCAGCCGAGTGACAAAGCCAGCGCCTCTTCCTCGGCGCTCAGCCCCCCCTCCGGCCCACTCAGAAAACACCAATCGCGCGGGACCTTGGCCGCGTCTTGCGGCGCCGCTGTTGCCAGCCATTGCCGCACCGACACGGCGTCTCGCAGACTCAACACCCCACGCATCACCGGCTCCAACTCGGTTCCAGCCTCAGCGGATTGCAGCCAACTGCTCACGCTCCGCACGGGATGCACCTGAGGCACCACCGCCCGGCCACTTTGCTCGCAGGCCGACACGGCCACCGCCTGCCAGTGCGCCACCTTCTTCGCCGCCCGCTCGCCATCCAGTCGCAACACCGATCGTGCGCACACCAGCGGCTGAATGGCATAGACCCCCAACTCCGCCGCTTTCTCTACCAGCGCATCCATCCGGTCATTCGCCGGCATGCCCATCGCCAGCGTCACCCGCACCGGCAACTCCCGAGGCTCGTGCACAGGCTCGCCCAAGGTCACTGTCACCGACTTGCGCCCCATTTCCATCACGGTGGCCAGGCACTCCTGCCCCTGGCCATCAAACAGACGCAGCGCATCCCCCGGCTGCATGCGCAGCACCTGCACATGACGCGCCGCGCCATCGGGCAGCGACACCTCCGCTCCGGGGCGCATGGACAAAGACTCAATATGAAAACGCGGCAGCACACACACCTCATCAGTCAGATTGCCCAAGCCAGCCCGGGCCAGCCCCGATTGTCCCGCACCCGTACATGCCTTCCACAGGGCCACGGTCATCGACCCGCCGCCCGCGCCCCCCCATGCAGCCCGCCCCCTGACACAGCTTCCAGCCGCAGCCAGCGCCCCTTCAACGCATCTTTTTCAACTTTTTTGCAAAAGCACTTGCGCACTCGTCCAAAACAGTGCCATAATTGCGTTCTTCGCTGATCGCAACAACAAAACGCGATCGACACAGCGAACTGATCTTTAAAAATTAGCAGCCGATAAGCGTGGGTGTTTGGATGAAAGAGGCCAAATGCTCACGGTAAGAGAAGTGCGTTAAATCACTTCAATTCCGTTAAGAGCGAGTTTACAGAGATTAAACTGAAGAGTTTGATCCTGGCTCAGATTGAACGCTGGCGGCATGCCTTACACATGCAAGTCGAACGGTAACGGGTCCTTCGGGATGCCGACGAGTGGCGAACGGGTGAGTAATATATCGGAACGTGCCCAGTAGTGGGGGATAACTGCTCGAAAGAGCAGCTAATACCGCATACGACCTGAGGGTGAAAGGGGGGGATCGCAAGACCTCTCGCTATTGGAGCGGCCGATATCAGATTAGCTAGTTGGTGGGGTAAAGGCCTACCAAGGCAACGATCTGTAGTTGGTCTGAGAGGACGACCAGCCACACTGGGACTGAGACACGGCCCAGACTCCTACGGGAGGCAGCAGTGGGGAATTTTGGACAATGGGCGCAAGCCTGATCCAGCAATGCCGCGTGCAGGAAGAAGGCCTTCGGGTTGTAAACTGCTTTTGTCAGGGAAGAAATCTTCTGGGCTAATACCCCGGGAGGATGACGGTACCTGAAGAATAAGCACCGGCTAACTACGTGCCAGCAGCCGCGGTAATACGTAGGGTGCGAGCGTTAATCGGAATTACTGGGCGTAAAGCGTGCGCAGGCGGCTTTGCAAGACAGATGTGAAATCCCCGGGCTCAACCTGGGAACTGCATTTGTGACTGCAAGGCTAGAGTACGGCAGAGGGGGATGGAATTCCGCGTGTAGCAGTGAAATGCGTAGATATGCGGAGGAACACCAATGGCGAAGGCAATCCCCTGGGCCTGTACTGACGCTCATGCACGAAAGCGTGGGGAGCAAACAGGATTAGATACCCTGGTAGTCCACGCCCTAAACGATGTCAACTGGTTGTTGGACGGCTTGCTGTTCAGTAACGAAGCTAACGCGTGAAGTTGACCGCCTGGGGAGTACGGCCGCAAGGTTGAAACTCAAAGGAATTGACGGGGACCCGCACAAGCGGTGGATGATGTGGTTTAATTCGATGCAACGCGAAAAACCTTACCTACCCTTGACATGTCAAGAATTCTGCAGAGATGTGGAAGTGCTCGAAAGAGAACTTGAACACAGGTGCTGCATGGCCGTCGTCAGCTCGTGTCGTGAGATGTTGGGTTAAGTCCCGCAACGAGCGCAACCCTTGTCATTAGTTGCTACGCAAGAGCACTCTAATGAGACTGCCGGTGACAAACCGGAGGAAGGTGGGGATGACGTCAGGTCCTCATGGCCCTTATGGGTAGGGCTACACACGTCATACAATGGCCGGTACAGAGGGCTGCCAACCCGCGAGGGGGAGCCAATCCCAGAAAACCGGTCGTAGTCCGGATCGTAGTCTGCAACTCGACTGCGTGAAGTCGGAATCGCTAGTAATCGCGGATCAGCTTGCCGCGGTGAATACGTTCCCGGGTCTTGTACACACCGCCCGTCACACCATGGGAGCGGGTTCTGCCAGAAGTAGTTAGCCTAACCGCAAGGAGGGCGATTACCACGGCAGGGTTCGTGACTGGGGTGAAGTCGTAACAAGGTAGCCGTATCGGAAGGTGCGGCTGGATCACCTCCTTTCTGGAAAAATACGGAAGTCGCCTCGATGTCCACGGACTTTGAATGCGATGGAAGTCATTAAAAAAGTGCTGATTGAATTCAAGCACCCACACTTATCGGCTGTTGATTGACAACAAGAGTGAAGCCAGTTGGGTCTGTAGCTCAGTCGGTTAGAGCACCGTCTTGATAAGGCGGGGGTCGTTGGTTCGAATCCAACCAGACCCACCAACTTACCAAGGCGTGACATGCAGGAGAGCATCCTGGATGAATCGCCTCATACGGGGGATTAGCTCAGCTGGGAGAGCACCTGCTTTGCAAGCAGGGGGTCGTCGGTTCGATCCCGTCATCCTCCACCAACTTCACTTCATGTTTGACTGCAAACCTTAAGGTCTGCGTACCACGTTGTACGGCCAGGCGCTAAGGTTTGCAGCACAAGCTGCTTGTTCTTTAAAAATTCGTAGAGTCGAAATCAGCGTTGCTGATGGAAAGTGTTTGTTCGTAAAGGGGCAAGCACACCGTGCCATCAGCAACATATTGATTGCGTCAAAACAGACATCAATACGAGATATTGATGATCGGCAAACGCGAAGTCACATGTTTAAACCGACATGTGACACTCAAACAGTCCTTGACCGACGACCACACAGCAGGTCGTCAAAGTTATAGGGTCAAGTGACTAAGTGCATGTGGTGGATGCCTTGGCGATTACAGGCGATGAAGGACGTGATAGCCTGCGAAAAGCTTCGGGGAGCTGGCAAATTAGCTTTGATCCGGAGATATCCGAATGGGGAAACCCACCCGCAAGGGTATCTGCAACTGAATACATAGGTTGCAGAGGCGAACCGAGTGAACTGAAACATCTAAGTAACTCGAGGAAAAGACATCAACCGAGATTCCGAAAGTAGTGGCGAGCGAAATCGGAACAGCCTAGTGCTCTTTAGCAGTTGACTTATCAAAACGGAATGGAAAGTCCGGCCATAGTGGGTGATAGCCCCGTATGAGAAAAGTCTTCTGTGGAACTGAGTGCACGATAAGTAGGGCGGGACACGAGAAATCCTGTCTGAAGATGGGGGGACCATCCTCCAAGGCTAAATACTCGTAATCGACCGATAGTGAACAAGTACCGTGAGGGAAAGGCGAAAAGAACCCCGGGAGGGGAGTGAAATAGATCCTGAAACCGCATGCATACAAAAAGTCGGAGCCGCAAGGTGACGGCGTACCTTTTGTATAATGGGTCAGCGACTTACATTCAGTGGCAAGCTTAACCGAATAGGGAAGGCGAAGGGAAACCGAGTCCGAATAGGGCGTCTAGTCGCTGGGTGTAGACCCGAAACCAAGTGATCTATCCATGGCCAGGATGAAGGTGCGGTAACACGCACTGGAGGTCCGAACCGACTAATGTTGCAAAATTAGCGGATGAGCTGTGGATAGGGGTGAAAGGCTAAACAAACTTGGAAATAGCTGGTTCTCTCCGAAAACTATTTAGGTAGTGCCTCAAGTATTACCGTCGGGGGTAGAGCACTGTTATGGCTAGGGGGTCATGGCGACTTACCAAACCATTGCAAACTCCGAATACCGATGAGTACAGCTTGGGAGACAGTGCACCGGGTGCTAACGTCCGGACACAAGAGGGAAACAACCCAGACCGCCAGCTAAGGTCCCTAAAATTGGCTAAGTGGGAAACGAAGTGGGAAGGCTAAAACAGTCAGGATGTTGGCTTAGAAGCAGCCATCATTTAAAGAAAGCGTAATAGCTCACTGATCGAGTCGTCCTGCGCGGAAGATGTAACGGGGCTAAGCCAGTTACCGAAGCTGCGGATTCACAGTTTACTGTGAGTGGTAGGAGAGCGTTCTGTAAGCCTGCGAAGGTGGCTTGTAAAGGCTGCTGGAGGTATCAGAAGTGCGAATGCTGACATGAGTAGCGTTAAAGGGGGTGAAAAGCCCCCTCGCCGAAAGCGCAAGGTTTCCTACGCAACGTTCATCGGCGTAGGGTGAGTCGGCCCCTAAGGCGAGGCAGAGATGCGTAGCTGATGGGAAACAGGTTAATATTCCTGTACCGATCTATGGTGCGATGTGGGGACGGAGAAGGTTAGCTCAGCCAACTGTTGGAATAGTTGGTTCAAGCATGTAGGCGTGCTCTTTAGGCAAATCCGGAGAGCTTAGCTGAGGTGTGATAACGAGTCTGCTTGCAGACGAAGTGAGTGATACCCTGCTTCCAGGAAAAGCCACTAAGCTTCAGCCATAGATTGACCGTACCGCAAACCGACACTGGTGCGCGAGATGAGTATTCTAAGGCGCTTGAGAGAACTCTGGAGAAGGAACTCGGCAAATTGACACCGTAACTTCGGAAGAAGGTGTGCCTTTAGTAGGTGAAGCCCCCGCGGGTGGAGCCCAATGAGGTCGCAGAGAATCGGTGGCTGCAACTGTTTAATAAAAACACAGCACTCTGCAAAGACGAAAGTCGACGTATAGGGTGTGACGCCTGCCCGGTGCTGGAAGATTAATTGATGGGGTGCAAGCTCTTGATCGAAGTCCCAGTAAACGGCGGCCGTAACTATAACGGTCCTAAGGTAGCGAAATTCCTTGTCGGGTAAGTTCCGACCTGCACGAATGGCGTAATGATGGCCACACTGTCTCCTCCAGAGACTCAGCGAAGTTGAAATGTTTGTGATGATGCAATCTCCCCGCGGAAAGACGGAAAGACCCCATGAACCTTTACTGTAGCTTTACATTGGACTTTGAACAGATCTGTGTAGGATAGGTGGGAGGCTTTGAAGCCAGGACGCTAGTTCTGGTGGAGCCGACGTTGAAATACCACCCTGGTGTGTTTGAGGTTCTAACCTTGGCCCGTTATCCGGGTTGGGGACAGTGTATGGTGGGCAGTTTGACTGGGGCGGTCTCCTCCCAAAGTGTAACGGAGGAGTTCGAAGGTACGCTAGATACGGTCGGAAATCGTGTTGATAGTGCATTGGCATAAGCGTGCTTGACTGCGAGACTGACAAGTCGAGCAGGTACGAAAGTAGGACAAAGTGATCCGGTGGTTCTGTATGGAAGGGCCATCGCTCAACGGATAAAAGGTACTCTGGGGATAACAGGCTGATACCGCCCAAGAGTTCATATCGACGGCGGTGTTTGGCACCTCGATGTCGGCTCATCTCATCCTGGGGCTGTAGCCGGTCCCAAGGGTATGGCTGTTCGCCATTTAAAGAGGTACGTGAGCTGGGTTTAAAACGTCGTGAGACAGTTTGGTCCCTATCTTCCGTGGGCGCTGCAAGATTGAGAGAGCCTGCTCCTAGTACGAGAGGACCGGAGTGGACACACCTCTGGTGTATCGGTTGTCACGCCAGTGGCATTGCCGAGTAGCTAAGTGTGGAAGAGATAACCGCTGAAAGCATCTAAGCGGGAAACTCGTCTCAAGATGAGTCTTGCCGGGGCCTTGAGCCCCCTGAAGGGTCGTTGTAGACCACGACGTTGATAGGCTGGGTGTGGAAGCGCAGTAATGCGTTAAGCTAACCAGTACTAATTGCCCGTGAGGCTTGACCCTATAACTTTGATGGATCTGTGCTCACTGAACCTGATTCAGTGACCGAGTCTGTCGGATTGTTTGAATACGTTGGCCGATGGATGTCACGCACAGCGTGATGTTCTCTGCGAGACGCAATCAATATCAAAGCTGATAAAATAATCGACTCTGCGAATTAACTGCCTTGGTTGCCCTTATGGGAGCCAGGTCAGGAACAGTTTAAGCCTGATGACCATAGCGAGTTGGTCCCACTCCTTCCCATCCCGAACAGGACAGTGAAACGACTCAGCGCCGATGATAGTGCGGATTCCCGTGTGAAAGTAGGTCATCGTCAGGCTACCTA
>NZ_JBBEYB010000012.1:0-94098 GCF_037482285.1 Aquabacterium sp. G14 | reverse complement strand
CCTGATTAGAAACCTGCCTCAGCGAGGCTCACCCCATGAGCTTGTGACTCACTAATCTGTGGTCTTCTTACAGTGGGGTGAGCACCATGGCCTTCAACCAGATTCAGTTCCAGCACGGCATGTCGATTCCGGAATTCCTTCGTAGCTTTGGCACCGAGGCACAGTGCGCCGAAGCGATCAAGGCCGCGCGCTGGCCTGAGGGATTTCGCTGTCCGCGCTGCTCCAGCAGTGATCACTATGTGGTCGGCCACGGTGTCCGTAAGCTCTTCCAGTGCAATGGCTGTCGGCATCAGACCTCCCTGACCGCAGGCAGTCTCATGGCACACACCAAACTGCCCCTGACGACCTGGTTCTTGGCCATCTACCTCATCAGTCAGGCCAAAACCGGCCTGTCTGCCCTGGCGCTCAAGCGTCAGCTTGGCGTGAGCTATCCCACTGCCTGGCTGTTGCATCAGAAGATCAACCGGGCCATGGCCTCGCAAGACGCCACCCACCAACTCAGCGGCACGGTGCAACTCGATGACGCTTACCTCGGAGGCGAGCGCACAGGCGGCAAAGTCGGTCGGGGCTCCGAGAACAAGGTCCCCTTTGTCGCGGCTGTCTCGGTCAATGATCACGGGCATCCGATGTTCATCAAGCTCAATGTGGTCAGAGGGTTCACCTCTGAAGCGATCAGCAAGTGGGCCAAGTCCAATCTGGCACCGGGCACCAGCGTGCACAGCGATGGTTTGGCCTGCTTCAGTGCGGTGGCCGATGCCGGTTGCCTTCACCTCCCGATGGTGGTCGGCTCCCTCAAGCCGCGCGACCTGCCCAGCTTCAAGTGGGTCAACACCGTGCTGGGCAATCTCAAGACCACGTTGGCCGGAGCCTTCCATGCCCTGAACTACCGCAAGTACGCCGAGCACTACCTTGCTGGCTTCGCCTACAGGTTCAACCGCCGCTTCGATCTGCGTGGTCTGGTCGCAAGTCTCATCGTCGACGTCGTGAGAGCAAAGCCCATCAAGGAAAAGACGGTCAGGTCGCATGCTGAGGCACGTTTCTAATCAGGTTTTATTTTTTGTGGTTGTGTCATTTATATTGATTGAGTGGGCGAAAATAGGGGTCGAGTGGGTGAGGAAGGCTCGTAAGGAGGCGGAATATAAATTTGGCGAAATGAAGGGTCAAGTTGAGAAGCGGTCGATTCGCAACAAGGTAATGGACGAGACAATTCGAGAGATGACCCGGCAGGCCCTTCAAGAGGTAGATGATGAGAGCAAAAGAGTTCTCAAGAATGAGTTGGTAAAGGCGGTCGAGAGTGGTAATCATGAGTTGGCCAAAGCCTTGGTTGCTGCGATCAACGCAAAAAATAAGTGAGTTGCCCATGTACTGCCCCGCCCACTTTCAAGAAGACCGTCCGGCCGAGTTGCACCGCCTCATCGCGCAGTTCTCCTTGGCCACCATCGTTCGCCAAGATGCCGATGGTTTGACTGCCGACCATGTGCCGCTGTTGTTCCAAGCCACGCCGGATGGTGCGGGCAAGTTGCTGGGCCATGTCGCCAGGCACAACACCCTGTGGCAATTGTCGCCTGACCAAGAGTTGCTGGTGGTTTTTCAGGGCCCGTCCACCTACATCTCTCCCAACTGGTACGCCACCAAGCACGATGCCGGCAAGGTCGTCCCCACGTGGAACTACGCCGTGGTGCACGCCCATTGCACTCTCCACGCCATCCATGACCCTGAGCAGGTGCGGCAGCTCGTTACCCAACTGACCGGCCAGCACGAGGCCACTCAGCCTCACCCCTGGCGCGTGGCCGATGCTCCCGCTGATTACACCGACAAGCTGCTGGCCAACATTGTCGGCATCGAGCTGCGCGTGCACCGCATGCAAGGCAAGTGGAAAGTCAGTCAGAACCAGCCCAAGCAGAACCAGCAGTCCGTCGTTCAGGGCTTGTTGTCGGAAGGCGCTGACGCGCAAGCCCAGATGGCATCACTGGTGCAGGCGCGCTCTGGTTTGTGAGCATGACGATGACTGCCGACCCCTTTGACCTGGACCGCTTCGTCACGGCGCAAGAGCACACCTATCCGGTCGCGCTGGGCGAAGTGCGCAACGGCTGCAAGCAGTCTCACTGGGTGTGGTTCATCTTGCCCCAGCTCCGGGGGCTGGGCTTCAGCCAGATGGCGCACAAGTTCGGCATCTCGGGCATGGCCGAGGCCCAGGCTTACATGGCGCACCCGGTGCTGGGGCCGCGCCTGGTGGAGGTGGTGCAAGCCATGCTGCAACACCAGGCATCGTCCGCTGAAGATGTGCTGGGCAGTATCGACGCACGCAAGTTTCAGTCGTGCTTGACGCTGTTTGCCTTGGCGGCCCCGCAGGTGGCCTGCTTCAACGAGGCCTTGCAGCAGTTCTTTTCATCTCAGCGCTGTGCGCTCACGCTCAAGCTGTTGGCCCAGCCGCCGCACGGCGCCTGATGGGTCACAGCATCGACCGCACCCACGGCCACACCTGGTCCACCCCAAACGCCACGCCCACCACCAGCGCGGCCACACTGCTCACCAGCACGGCGCCGGCGGCCACATCCTTGCTCAGCCCAATGGCAGGGTGCTTGTGCGGGTGCAGGTGGTCAGCCAGCGCCTCCAGCGCGGTGTTGAGCAGCTCGCTGGCCACCACGGCACCAATGGTCAGGGCCATCACGGCCCACCACATCGCGGGCGCCCGCGTCAGCACCAGCAGCAACACCATCAGCACCGTGGCCACCGCATGGGTCCGCAGGCTTTTTTCCATGCGCCAGGCCGCACGCAGCCCGGCCATCGCATAGCCCAGCCGTGCTCTGAAAGGGTGGCCCTTCATTGGCTGCGCCCCTGGCCCAGGTGCAGGCGGCTCGCCACCATCCACACCAGCACAGCCCAGGCGGCACCAGCCGCCCAGCCCGCCGCCACGTCCGAAGCCCAGTGCACCCCAAGGTACACCCGCGACAAGCCCACCAGGCCACTCACACCCGCGGCCACGCCAATGGCGTACACGCGCAGCCGGGTACGTGGGGCCAGCCGGGCCACCAGCGTCGCCAGCGTCAAAAACACCACCGCCGACATCATCGCGTGCCCACTCGGAAAGCTGTAGCCATCGGCCAGCGTGCCGTGAAACAGCGCATCGGGCCGCGCCCGTGCAAACAGGTGCTTGAGCGCAATGCTCACGCCCCAGCCCAGCAGCGACGCGCCCGCTGCCAGCCAGGCCATGTGCCACTGTCGGGCCATCATCAAGTAGCCGCACACTGCGCTCACGGTCATGATCAGCACGGTGGGGCTGCCCAGCGCGGTGATGTCGCGCATCACATCGGGCAGCCAGCGCGGGCCCCAGGGCGCGCCGTCCACACCGCCGGTGCGGAACCAGCTCAGCAGCCAGTCGTCCACGGCGTGCAGGTCGCCTTCCATCATCTCGCCCGCCAGGGTCAGAAAGCCCCACAGGCACAGCCCCAGCAGCACAATGGGCCACAGCAGGCGGAGTTCGAAATTGCGTTGAATCACCATGTTCAATGTCTGAATGTCAGTCCAGCAGGCCGGCTTGCGCAAACACCTCGCGCCAAGCCGCCAGCTTGCGGTCGAACGACCACGAGGCATTCGCCGGGCTGGTGGACGGCAGCTTGAACACCGGCAAGCCTAGCGCCTGCGTCGCCCGCATGTGCCGCGCCGATTCGCCCCCATTGTGCGCAATGGCGCGCAGCGTGGGCACCTGTTGGATCAGGCCTGCCAGGTCATTGAGCTCACTGTGTTCAATCGCGCTGTCCAGGCTGCCTTCGCGCACGCAGCCCGCGTACACATCCCAAATGGCCAGCCCGCGGGCTTTGACCACGGGCAGTCGGTCGGCATAGGGCAGGGCGTGCAGCGCCTGCGCGCCTTCCAGCCCCCACAGCGCCGACAAAATCGGCCAGAACTGGTTGCGCGGGTGCGCGTAGTACTGCTGCGCCTGCAATGAGGCCACACCCGGAAAGCTCCCCAGCACCAGCAGCCTGGCGCCCGGCCCCACCACCGGCGCCAGCCCTTGCAGCCGCGGCAAACCCGCTGCCGGTGCGGCAGGCGAGGGCGGGGCAGCAGGCGAACGGGGGGCTCTAACCATGGCTGTGACTGTGCCACACTCGTTGCCGTGAAGAAAAAACCGACTCTGGCCGAAGCCACGATTTCCGAAGAGCGCGGCGTGCGCTACCTGCACCTGGGCACGCCCTGGATCCAAGGTGCCATGCGCATCCGCCAGCCCCAGAAGCTGGAGCTCGAATACATCCAGCGCATGATGGCCTGGCTGCTGCTGCGCGACCCCGACCAACTGCCCGGCACCCGCTGCCTGCAACTGGGCCTGGGCGCCGCCGCCATCACCAAGTACTGCCACAGCGTGCTGCGCCTGCCCACCACGGCAGTCGAGATCAACCCGCAGGTCATCGGCGTGTGCCGCAGCTGGTTCCACCTGCCTGAAGACGACGACCGCCTCACCGTGATCCAGGCCGACGCCGCCCGTTTTGTGGCCAGCGACGACCACGTCGCCGCTTACGACGCCCTGTGCGTGGACCTGTACGACCACGAAGCCGCCAGCCCCGTGCTGGACGACGAAGACTTCTACCGCGCCTGCTGGCGTTGCCTGGACGACGGCGGCGTGATGAGCGTCAACCTGTTCGGCCGCGACGCCAGCTTCGAGCGCAGCGCCGCCCGCATCAGCGCGGCCTTTGGCGCCAACCGCGTGGCCAAGCTCAAACCCACCACTGACGGCAACACCATCGTGCTGGCCTGGAAGGGCTTTGACCTGCCCGAGCGCGACGTGCTCACCGAGCGCGCCGAAACTTTACACACCCGCTGGTCGCTGCCCGCCAAGAAATGGGTCAAGCTGTTGGCGCCTTTCCAACCCACCGTCGCACCATGAGACCGTCTGCCAAGGCCACCGCATCGAAGGGATCTCACCCCACCGTCCACCGCGGGCCGCTGGAGTGGCGCCTGCTGCTGAACTGGCTGGCCGAAGACGGCATCCTCACCCCGCAGGATGTGGACACCGTGATGCAGCGCTTTGCCGCCGGCACCAGCGCCCAACACCCCCTGGTGCGCCTGGCCAGCCTGGGCTTGAAACGCGCCGACACCGGCACCGCGCTGGAGCTGGAGCCCCTGACCGAATGGCTGGCGCAGCGCGTGAAGTTGCCCTACCTGCGCATCGACCCGCTCAAGGTGGACGTCGCCCGCGTGGCCGAGGTCATGTCCATCACCTACGCCGAGCGCCGCAAGGCCTTGCCGGTGTTCGTCGGCCCCACCGAGATCACCATTGCGACCAGCGAGCCGCTGGACGTGGCCTGGGTGGAAGAGATCCTCGCCCACACTCGCAAGACCATCCAGCTGGCCGTGGCCAACCCGCTGGACCTGCAGCGCTACCGCACCGAGTTCTACACCCTGGCCCGCTCCGTCAAGGACGCCAAGAAGAAGACTGGCGACGGCGTGGCGCACAACTTCGAGCAACTGGTGGAACTGGGCCGCGCCAACCGCCAACTCGACGCCAACGACCAGGGCATCATCCAGGTGGTCGACTGGCTGTGGCAATACGCCTTTGACCAGCGCGCCTCAGATATTCACCTGGAGCCCCGGCGCGAAATGGGCGCCATCCGCTTCCGCATCGACGGCGTGCTGCACACCGTCTACCAGGTGCCGCTGTCGGTCATGCAGGCCATGGTGGCGCGCATCAAGCTGCTGGGGCGCATGGACGTGGTCGAAAAGCGCCGCCCGCTCGACGGCCGCATCAAGACCCGCAACCCCGGTGGCGATGAAGTCGAAATGCGCCTGTCCACCATGCCCACCGCCTTTGGCGAAAAGCTGGTGATGCGGATCTTCGATCCCGACAACACCGTCAAGTCATTCGAGGCCCTGGGCTTTGCCCCGTCAGAGAAGCAGGTGTGGGAGCAACTGCTCGCCCAGCCCCACGGCATCATCCTCGTCACCGGCCCCACGGGTTCGGGCAAGACCACCACGCTGTACTCCACGCTCAAGCGCCTGGCCACCGACGAGGTCAACGTCTGCACCATCGAAGACCCGATCGAAATGATCGAGCCCTCGTTCAACCAGACCCAGGTGCAGCCCGCCATCGACCTGAACTTTGCCGACGGCCTGCGCGCGCTGATGCGTCAGGACCCGGACATCATCATGGTGGGCGAAATCCGCGACCTGGAAACCGCCGAGATGGCCATCCAGGCGGCGCTCACCGGCCACCTGGTGTTCTCGACCTTGCACACCAACGACGCCGCCTCGGCCATCACCCGCCTGACTGACCTGGGCGTGCCGCCTTACCTCATCAGCGCCACCGTCATCGGCGTGCTGGCGCAGCGTCTGGTGCGCACCCTTTGCCCCGCGTGCAAACAGGCCGACGAGCCGGTGTCGGGCGAAACGCTGTCCGAGTCGATCAAGCCCTGGCGCCTCAACGGCCAGTTCCGCCCCTACAAGCCCGTGGGTTGCCTGGACTGCCGCATGACCGGCTTCAAGGGCCGTGTGGGCCTGTACGAACTGCTGCCCGTGTCCGAAGCCGTGCGCGACAGCCTGCATCCGCAGGTGGACATGGCCCAGCTGCGCAAGACGGCGGCCAAGGAAGGCCTGCGTCCGTTGCGCCTGTCGGGCATCATGAAGGTGACCGAAGGCCTGACCACGGTCGAAGAAGTGCTGCGCAACACCCCTCAGTGGGAGCGTTGACCGGCTGGGGGCAGTCCCACGAAATGTGGCACCCACACCTCGGCGCAAATGCCCACGGGGTCACGCTCAAACCAGCGCACCTCGCCGTTGAGCTGCTTCACCCGCTTGCGCACACCGCTCAGGCCCAGTCCATGCGCCCATTGCTGCGGCGCCTGGCCTTGGCCGTCGTCGCTCACCCGCAGGGTCAGCATGTTCTCGGCCAGGATCAGCGTGACCGTCACGTGCTCGGCTCGGGCGTGGCAAATCGCATTGCTCACCAGTTCCCGCAGGATGCGTGTCAGGGCTGACCACTGCACCATGCTCAGGTCCACGTCCTGGTCAGCCTGCATTTCCCAGGTCAGCGCGCAGTGCGCCAACTCCAGCCGGTGACTCAGATCGCGCTTCCACTCTGCCGCCGCATCGCTGAGCCGGTGTGAGGGCGCCGCCAGCCCGCGCGTCAACGTTTTGAGGTCTTGCAGGGTGTGGCGAATGTAGTCGCCCATTTCCGGGGTGGGCGCCTGGTACATCAGGGTCAGCAGGCGCGCGCCGATGTCATCGTGCAGGTCTTGGGCAATGCGCAGGCGCTCTTCGCCTCGGCCCTGTTCCACGGCATCACTCAGGCGTTGGGCGTCGGCTTGCCGTTGTGTGTCGCTGAGCGGGCTGGCGTGCACGGCCTCAGGGGGCCACAGCAGGCGCCTGGACCACAGGTGTCCGGCCAGCGCGCTGCCCATGGCCAAGCCCAGGGCCCACAGCGAGGGCACCGCGGCGGCGTGAATCGCAGGCCCCAGGCGCAGCAAGATGGCCGCCAGCAGCACCCACGCCATGAACAGCAGGGTTTCGGCCAGCACACGCGCCACCCACACCGGGCGGTGCCAGTTCACACGGCGAATGACCAAAGGAGGGAGAGGGCGGGCGGGCATGGGGTGGGGGGGATTCCTGGCTGGCCGCCCGAGGGCTCAGACCAAGCCTTGCTTGCTGGCCAGCACCGCGGCTTCGGCCCGGCTCGACACGTTGAGCTTCTTGTAGATGGACTTGATGTGGTCGTTCACGGTGAACCACTTGATGCCCATCAGCGAGGCGATTTCCTTGATCGTGAAGCCCTTGCTCAGGTAGGTCAGCACCTCGCTCTCGCGCGGGGTGAGTTGCTCGTGATCGGGCTCGACATGGGCTTGTGCGCTGCCACTGACCGTGTGCGTCAAGCCGGACGACGTGTGACCATCACCGGCACGGAAGTGATGCAGCAAGCGCCGTGCAATGGCCGGAGACAAGGGAGGTTGGCCGCGCACGATCTTTTGCAGCTCTTCGACCAGCACCTCGAAACGGTCTTCCTTGAGCAGGTAACCATCGGCACCAAACTGCAGGGCGGGGAACAGGTGCTCGTCGTCGGAGTACAGCGTGGTGACGATGCGGGTGGCCGGGTAGCCGCTCAGGTCGCGCAGCAGTTCCAGCCCGCTGCCGTCGGGCAGCTCCAGGTCGAGCAAGATGAGCTGAAAGGAAGGCGCCGTCGCGGCCGCTGGTGCACCTTTCACGGTGCTCAGGCCCAGCTCGCGCCGGGCCGACGCCAGGTCGCCCGCTTCCACGATGGTGCCCACGTCGCTGAAGCTTTCGCTCACGACGCGGCACAGAAAGCCCCGGGCCACCGGATTGTCTTCAAGAATCAGAACCTTGACGGTCATGTCGTTCCTCCCCTTGCCCGCCTCTGCGGGGCCGGGTGTGTTGTGGTCCACACTATATATTGGTTGTCCGCTCCTCCTACAATCCTCCCATGCGAATCCTGATTGCGAACGACGACGGTTACCTGGCGCCCGGCATTGCCGCGCTGGTAGAGGCTTGCCAAGGCCTGGGCGAGGTCGATGTCTTTGCGCCCGAGCGCAATGCCAGCGGCACCTCCAACGCCCTGACCCTGCACCAGCCCCTGAGCCTGCACACGGCGGCCAATGGCTTTCGCTATGTCAGCGGCACGCCGTCTGACAGCGTTCACCTGGCGCTCACGGCGGGTCTGATTCCCAAGCCCGATCTGGTGTTGTCCGGCATCAACAACGGTGCCAACATGGGCGACGACACTTTGTATTCAGGCACGGTGGCCGCTGCGACCGAGGGCTACCTGTTCGGCATCCCGGCCATTGCGTTTTCGCTGGTCGACAAGGGGTGGGCGCATCTGGATGTGGCCGCGCGTGTCGCTCGTCGCGTCATTGAGCAGGTGCTGGCGCAGCCGCCAGCGGGCCATCCGTGGCTGCTCAACGTCAACATTCCCTCCACCGCCGAGGCCGACAGCGCGCCTTGGGCGATCACCCGCCTGGGCCGCCGCCACGCCAGCTTCCCCGCCGTGGCGCAGGCCAATCCGCGCGGCGACCTGTTTTATTGGATCGGCCCGGCCGGTGAAGCCCGCGAAGATGGCGAAGGCACCGACTTCCATGCCATCCGTCAGGGCCAGGTGTCCATCACCCCGCTGAAGGTGGACATGACCGATCACCAGCACCTGCCCACCTGGCAGCGTTGGTTGGAGCCGCGGTGAGCATGCCCCCCTCCGATCGCAAGCCGCGGCGTTTCCCGCTGCAGCTCGATCAGGTGGCTTCCCCCCGAAGTGGTGGGGCACGAACTCCCATTGGCAGCACGCCCGCACCGCGGGTGTCCCGAGAAATCTTGCGACCGCAAGCGCCCTTGCATCTGGCCGAGCGTGATCGCCAGCGCCAAGCCACCCCGCAGGGCTTGGGCCTGGATTCCGCCCAGGTGAGGTTGCGCATGGTGCAGCGCCTGCAGGCCGACGGCATCAGCCATCCCGGCGTGCTGCAGGCCTTCGCCACCGTGCCGCGTCATCTGTTCGTGGACACGGCCTTGGTCAACCAGGCCTACGAAGACACGAGCCTGCCCATCGGGCTGGGCCAGACCATCTCCAAACCCTCGGTCGTGGCGGCCATGATCCAGCTGCTGTGCGTGCGTCCTGGTCTGCCCAGGTCGGACATGCCGGGGGCTCCGACGAACACCAAGCCGCTGGGCAACTGCCTTGAGATTGGCACCGGCTGCGGCTACCAGGCCGCGTTGCTGGGCCACCTCGCGCGCCGCGTGGTGTCCATCGAGCGCCTGCGTGACCTGCATCTCAAGGCGCGCGGTAACCTGGAGCAGCTCCGCGCCGTCTTGCCAGCCTGGCCTGACGTGCGTTTGGTGTATGGTGACGGCATGATCGGTCACGCGCCTGCAGCGCCTTACGACACCATCATTGCCGCCGCAGGTGGCTCGGCCTTGCCGCAAGCCTGGCTGGATCAGCTCGCGCCTGGCGGTCGCCTGGTGGCCCCCACCGAAGACGAACGCGGTGGGCAGGTGCTTGTCATTGTCGACCGCCTGCCCGATGGCCGATTCCAGCAGACCCGAGCGGGTGCAGTTTTGTTCGTCCCCCTAAAATCGGGCACCACCTGATGTTTTGACAAGCCGAGGCCCCCTGGCCTCTGGCACGACGATTGGTCTCATGCAGCACATCACACCTTCTTTCCGCTTGGCCGCCTCGGTGGCCGTTGTGGCCATCCTGGCCGGCTGCGCATCGCCTACCCACCGTGCCCCGGTGGAGGAGCGCGCCAGCAGCAGCGTGCAGCCGCAGCGTCAGCTTCCCGGCGCTGAGAACGCTGGCAAGCCGGGCTACTACACCATCAAACCTGGCGACACCCTGATCCGCATCGGCCTGGAAACGGGCCAGAGCTGGCGTGACATCGCCGCCTGGAACAACATCGAGAACCCGAATCGCATCGAAGTGGGTCAGGTCGTGCGCATCGTGCCGCCGGTGGGTGAAAACGCCCCCGCAGCGGTGGCCGCGGCGAGCACCGGTGGCATCCCGGCAGCCAAGCCGGTCACCAGCGCCCGCATCGAGCCTCGACCGGTGGACGGCAAACCGGCACCGGCCGCCTCTGCTCCTGCGGCGGCGGCCACGGGCGCCAGTGCCGCCCCTGTGGCGACTGCCCCCGACACCCCCCGCGCCGACGTAAAGTCGGGTGACGAGCCCGCCTGGATCTGGCCCGCCAACGGCCCCACCATTGCCCAGTTCGAAGAAGGCAAGCGCAAGGGCCTGGTCATCGGCGGCAAGGCTGGCGACCCGGTCGTGGCTGCCGGTGACGGCCGCGTGGTCTACGCCGGCTCAGGCCTGCGCGGCTACGGCAACCTCATCATCATCAAGCACGGTGGGGACTACCTGACCGCTTACGCCCACAACCAGGCGCTGCTGGTCAAGGAAGACCAAGCCGTGCGCAAGGGCCAGAAGATCGCCGAAATGGGCGCCACCGACGCCGACCGCGTCCAGCTGCATTTCGAGATCCGCAAGCAAGGCAAGCCGATCGACCCGGCGCGTCAGCTGCCGTCGCGCTGACCCCGAAAGAATAGGCCTCAGTCCTGAGACAATCGGGGGATGAGTGATGCATCCCCCGTTTCTGTTTCTGGCGACGCCGCCGAGCCGGTCGTGGCCCCAGTCCCTCCCCACCTGGAGTGGCTGAAAGTCGAATCCCTGGACCTGGAAGCGCAGGGCGTGGCCCACCGCGCCGACGGCAAGGTGGTGTTCATCGAAGACGCGCTGCCCGGTGAAGAGGTGCGCGTCAGCGTGACCCGCCGCAAGAACAACTGGGAACAGGCCACGATGACCGATCGTCGTCGCGACAGCTCCCAGCGCGTCGAGCCCGGCTGTACCTATTTCGGCCTGTGTGGCGGCTGCAAGATGCAGCACTTCCATGCCAGTGCCCAGGTGGCCGTCAAGCAGCGCGTGCTCGAAGACAATCTCTGGCACCTCGGCAAGGTCAAGCCCGAAACCCTGCTGCGCCCCATTGAAGGTCCGGCCTGGGGCTACCGCTACCGCGCCCGCCTGTCGGTGCGCTATGTAGCCAAGAAGGGCACCGTGCTGGTCGGCTTCCACGAGCGCAAGTCGCGCTATGTGGCCGACATGAAGACCTGCGAGATCCTGCCCCCGCACGTGAGCCGTCTGTTGGTGCCGCTGCGCGAGCTGATCGCGGGCATGGATCAGCGCGATCGCCTGCCGCAGATCGAAGTGGCCGTGGGCACCCAGATCACCGTGCTGGTCCTGCGCCACCTCGAGCCGCTCACCGCCGCCGACACGCAACGTCTCAAGGACTTTGCGGTGAAGCACAGCCCCGCCGAGGGCGGCCAGACGGCCATCTCGTGGTGGCTGCAGCCCAAGGGCCCGGATACCGTGCACCCGCTGGACGAGTCCCTGCCCAAGCTGGACTACACCCTGCCTGAGTTCGGCATCACCATGCCGTTCAAGCCGACCGACTTCACCCAGGTCAACCACGCCATCAACCAGGTGCTGGTGGGCCGGGCGTTGCGCCTGCTGGGCGTGCAGAAAGACGAGCGCGTCATCGACTGGTTCTGTGGCCTGGGCAACTTCACCCTGCCGCTGGCCACCCAGGCCCGCGAGGTGCTGGGCATCGAAGGCAGCGAAACCCTGGTGGCCCGTTCGCGTGAGAACGCGCTGGCCAACGGCGTGCCCGACAAGACCAGCTTCGTGGCCCGCAACCTGTTTGAGATCACCCCGCAGGAGCTGGCCGGCTATGGTCATGCCGAGAAGTGGCTGATCGACCCCCCGCGTGAGGGCGCCTTTGCCCTGGCCAAGGCCGTGGCCGACCTGCATCAGGACCCGACCCTGGTGCCCGACTGGGTGCCGCCCAAGCGCATCGTTTACGTCAGCTGCAGCCCCGGCACCCTGGCCCGCGACGCCGGCCTGCTGGTGCACCAGGCGGGCTACCGCTGCGTGGCGGCCGGCGCGGTCAACATGTTCCCGCACACGGCTCACGTCGAAAGCATGGCCGTGTTCGAGCGCGACTGAACGCTGTCGTCCGCGCACGGGGGCTGTGTGCCCACCGCGCGCCCATGAAAAAAGCCGAGGCAGTGACCTCGGCTTTTTGTTGGGGCCCCTTGAGCGGCCGTCAGGAGACCGCAGGGCGCGTGACCGTGAGTGTCACAGCACCTCGGAGGCAAAGTCCGCCAGACGCGAGCGCTCGCCACGGGCCAGGGTCACGTGGCCACCGTGCGGCCAACCCTTGAACTTGTCCACCGCATAGGTCAGGCCCGAGCTGCCTTCGGTCAGGTAAGGCGTGTCGATCTGGGCCAGGTTACCCAGGCAGACGATCTTGGTGCCGGGGCCGGCGCGGGTGATCAGCGTCTTCATCTGCTTGGGCGTCAGGTTCTGCGCCTCGTCGATGATGACGAACTTGTTCAAGAAGGTGCGCCCGCGCATGAAGTTCAGGCTCTTGATCTTGATCTTGCTGCGCACCAGCTCCGAGGTGGCCGCGCGGCCCCACTCACCGGCCGTGCTGTCGCCACGCGCCAGCACTTCCAGGTTGTCGTCCAGCGCGCCCATCCACGGCGACATCTTTTCTTCTTCCGTGCCTGGCAGGAAGCCGATGTCATCGCCCACCGGCACCGTCACGCGGGTGACGATGATCTCGGTGTAGCGGCGCTCGTCGAGCACCTGGCTCAAGGCGGCGGCCAGCGTGATCAGGGTCTTGCCGGTGCCAGCCGAGCCGGTCAGCGTCACGAAGTCGCATTCCGGGTCCAGCAGCAGGTTCAGTGCGAAGTTCTGTTCGCGGTTGCGGGCGGTCACGCCCCAGGCCGAGTGTTTGCTGTTGGTGTAGTCCTTGACAGTGCGCAGCACGGCGTTCTTGCCTGTGATCTCGATGACCTTGCCGTACCAGGGCGTGGCGCCCGGGCTTTCAAGGTAAACGAACTGGTTGACCATCAGCGTGGGCACAGCTGGGCCGGTGATGCGGTAGAAGGTCGCGCCACCTTGCTGCCAGCTCTCCATGCCCTTGGCATGGCGCTCCCAGAAGTCGGCGGGCAGGGCCTGCACACCGGTGTAGAGCAGGTCGCCGTCTTCCAGCGTCTTGTCGTTGAAATAGTCTTCTGCGGTCAGGCCCAGTGCGCGAGCCTTGATGCGCATGTTGATGTCTTTGGACACCAGCACGACTTCGCGGCCATGGTGCTGCGTGCGCAGCGCCTGGACCACGCCCAGGATCTGGTTGTCGGCCTTGCCCTGAGGCAGACCAATGGGCAACTCCACCGCCAGTCCGGTGGTCTGGAAGTACAGCTTGCCCTTGGCCTCGACGTGGCCGGTCTTGGCCAGCTCGATGCCGGCGGCCGGGTCCACCTGCTGGCGGGTGCTCAGGTCGGTGGCCAGGGCGTCGAGTTCGCGGCTGACCTGGCGGGCGTTGCGCGCCACTTCGGTCATGCCCTTCTTGTGCCCGTCCAGCTCTTCGAGCGTGATCATCGGCAGGTAGACGTCGTGCTCGTCAAAGCGGAACAGCGACATCGGGTCGTGCAGCAGCACGTTGGTGTCGAGCACGAAGAGCTTGGCCGGACCACCCACATCGCGCTTGCGGCGCACGCTGGGGCCGGGGTAGCTTGCGGCGGGGGCCGTCGGCGCGGGCGTTGCGGGTTTGGCGCTGGCAGCGCCGTTGCCCTTTGCCACCGGGGGGGCGGCGATCACCGGTGCGGCAGCGGCCGGGGCGCTTGCCTTGCGCGCGGGGGTCTTGCGTGCCGGGCGCGCCGCCTCGGTGGCCGGGGCGGCGACGGCGGTCACGGGCGGGGCGACCACAGCCTGGGCCGCCACCGGCGTCTCGGCGGCAGGGCTGCGGCGGGTGCTGCCTGCGCGACTGGCCTTGGACGCGGCAGAGCCGGCGGGTGACGAGGCGGTTTTGGCGGCCTTGGGCTGCGATGCGAAGTCCACATCGGTCAGCATGTCAGCGCGTTTGGTGGGCGGCTTGGGCAGGGGCATGTGGCAGTCCGTGGCGAAGGTTCAGAAACAAAAAAGCCGCACAGGGCAATGTGCGGCCTTGATGGGGGCGATCAGGCAGGGGTGCGGAGCGCACGCGGCAGATCGGGGGGAAGGCGGGTGACCGAGTTGCAAAAAGCTCAGGTTCATGAAATTCATTATGCACACTCTGGGGCGCCAGCCGAGGCTGGGGAGGCGCCGGGGGTGTTTTGTCCGAGTCACGCAACACTTGCCACCCAAGCCCAGGGGGCGTTCAGGCAAGAAAAAAGCGCCCCGCAGGGCGCTGTGGCTCGGTTGCCCCTGAGGGCAAACCTGCAGGATCAGGCAGCTTCCTGCGTGAGGCCTTGGACAGCTTGCAGCACTTCGTCCACGTGACCTGCCACCTTCAAGCCGCGCCATTCCGCGCGCAGCAGGCCGTCCGGGCCGATCAGGAAGGTCGAGCGCTCGATGCCCTTGACCTTCTTGCCGTACATGATCTTGTTCTTGACCACGCCGAACATGTGGCAGAGCTTTTCTTCGGTGTCAGCGATCAGCTCGAAGGGCAGCTCCAGGTTCTGTTTGAACTTGTCGTGCGAGGCCAGGTTGTCGCGAGAAACGCCGAACACCACGGCACCAGCCTTGACGAATTCCTTGTGCTTGTCGCGGAATTGCATGGCTTCGGTCGTGCATCCTGGGGTGTGGTCCTTCGGGTAGAAGTACAGCACCACGGTCTGTCCGACAAAGCTCTGGGGGGTGAACTTCACGCCGCCTGTGGCGAGCGCTTCGAATTCCGGCAAAGGTTTGTTGAGGGCGGGTGTCATGTTGTAGTGATCAGCTGCCTGCGTGAAAAGTAGCCCTCAATTATAAAGTACTGCACCATTGCTGCTTGTAAAGTCACCCGTTAGGGCTAACCGTCGCCTGTTTGACAGATGCAATCAGGCGTGCACCAGCAGTGCAGCCATCACGCGACGCCCCTCGGCGGCCAGCACGTTGAAGGTGCGGCAGGCCGCCGCCGTGTCCATGGTTTCAACGCCGATGCGGGCAGCCATCAGGCTGCGCAGCAGGGACGGATGCGGAAAACGCAGCTTCGGTCCGCTGCCGAAAATCACCACTTCGGGGGCCGCGGCGACGATGTCGGCAAAGTGGGCTTCCTGCAGTTCATCGATGGAGGCCACCGGCCAGGCCTGGACCGGGCCCACATGGGCCACCAGGATGCTGTGTGCGTAGCTCTCGCCGTTGACCGAGATGGCCTCGGCGGAGCAGGCGTTGATCACGTTCACGCCTTCGGCGCGGTCAGCATGCAGTTTCATGGTGGCAATGGCTTGGCAAAGCCCGCGCTCGCGGTGCGAAGCGGGGCGCCCGGGAGTGGGCGGGTGTGGTTAAATTCTAGCTTTCCCCCATTTCGTCCGCTGTGGAGCCCGTTTTGAAACCCATCGCCAAATCCAGCAAACTTGCCAACGTCTGTTATGACATCCGTGGGCCCGTGCTGGAAAAGGCGCGCCAGATGGAGGAAGACGGCCACAAGATCATCAAGCTGAACATTGGCAACCTGGCCGTGTTCGGGCTGGAGCCGCCGGACGAGATCGTGCAGGACATGATCCGCAATCTGGCTGGCGCGGCCGGTTACACCGATTCCAAGGGCCTGTTCGCCCCGCGCAAGTCGGTGGTGCATTACTGCCAGGAAAAGGGCATCCAGGGCGTCACGGTCGATGACGTTTACCTGGGCAATGGCGCCTCTGAGCTGATCGTGATGGCGCTCAACGCCCTACTGAACGAAGGCGACGAGGTGCTGCTGCCCGCACCCGACTACCCCCTGTACACCGCGGCCGTGTCGCTGTCCGGTGGGCGTCCGGTCCACTACATCTGCGACGAGCAGGCTGACTGGAACCCCGACATCGCCGACATCCGCGCCAAGATCACGCCGCGCACCAAGGCCATCGTCGTCATCAACCCGAACAACCCGACCGGCGCGCTTTACCCAGAAAGCCTGCTGAAAGAGATCATCCAGGTCGCCCGTGAGCATCAGCTCATCGTGCTGGCCGACGAGATCTACGACAAGACCCTGTTCGACGGTAACACGCACACCTCGATGGCCTCGCTGGCCGACGACGTGCTGTTCCTGACCTTCAACGGCCTGAGCAAGAACTACCGTTCGTGCGGCTACCGCGCAGGCTGGATGGTGGTGTCGGGCGAGAAACGCCATGCCAAGGACTACATCGAGGGCCTGAACATGCTGGCCTCGATGCGCCTGTGCGCCAACACACCGGGCCAGCTCGCGATCCAGACCGCCCTGGGCGGTTACCAGAGCATCAAGGACCTGGTCGCGCCCACCGGCCGCCTGTGCAAGCAGCGCGACCTGGCCTATGAGCTGCTCAACAAGATCCCAGGTGTGAGCGTGGTCAAGCCCAAGGGCGCGCTCTACATGTTCCCGCGCCTCGATCCCAAGATGTACCCCATCGCCGACGACCAGCAGTTTGCCTACGAGCTGCTGGCCGAAGAAAAGGTGCTGATCGTGCAGGGCACCGGCTTTAACTGGCCGCATCCCGACCACTTCCGCCTGGTCTTCCTGCCCAACAGCGACGATCTGGCCGAGGCCATTGGCCGCATCGCGCGCTTCCTGGAAGGCTATCGCAAGCGCCACGGCACGGCCGCGGCCTGAGTCGACACCTGAGCAGCGCCCCCCATTTCCCTATTTTGAACACGTCACGCCGCCCACAAGGTGGCGCGCACCGAGAGAAGAGAATCCTATGAGCCAAGAACAACTGCGTCCTGTCAAAGTCGGCCTGCTGGGCATCGGCACGGTCGGTGGTGGCACCTTCACGGTGCTGAGCCGCAACCAGGAAGAGATCCGCCGACGTGCGGGCCGTGGCATCGAGATTGCCATGGTGGCCGACCTCAACACCGAGCGCGCCAAGGAAGTGGTGGGCGACGCAGCCCAGGTTGTGGCCGATGCGCGCGCCGTGATCGCCAACCCAGAGATCGACGTGGTGGTGGAGCTGATTGGCGGCTACGGCATCGCCAAGGCCCTGGTGCTGGAAGCGATTGCCGCTGGCAAGCACGTGGTCACCGCCAACAAGGCCCTGCTCGCCGTGCATGGCACCGAAATCTTTGCCGCCGCCCGCGACAAGGGCGTGATGGTGGCTTTCGAAGCCGCTGTGGCCGGTGGCATTCCCATCATCAAGGCCCTGCGTGAAGGCCTGACGGCCAACCAGATCCAGTGGGTGGCCGGCATCATCAACGGCACCACCAACTTCATCCTGTCCGAAATGCGTGACAAGGGCCTGGACTTCGACGTGGTGTTGAAGGAAGCCCAACGCCTGGGTTACGCCGAAGCCGATCCTACCTTCGACATCGAAGGCGTGGACGCCGCCCACAAGGCCACACTGCTGAGCGCCATCGCCTTTGGCGTGCCCGTGCAGTTCGACAAGGCCCACGTGGAAGGCATCACCAAGCTGTCGGCCACCGACATCAAGTACGCCGAGCAACTGGGCTACCGCATCAAGCTGCTGGGCATTGCCCGCCGCCAGGCCGACGGCATCGAGCTGCGCACCCACCCGACCCTGGTGCCGATGCGTCGCCTGATCGCCAACGTCGAAGGCGCGATGAACGCCGTGCTGGTGCAAGGTGATGCCGTGGGCACGACCATGTACTACGGCAAGGGCGCGGGCTCCGAGCCAACCGCTTCGGCCGTGATCGCCGACCTGGTGGACATCGCCCGCCAGATCGACGCACCCGCAGGTTCGCGCGTGCCGGCGCTGGGCTTCCAGTCCAACCAGCTGTCCACCCTGCCGATCCTCCCGATCGAAGAAGTGGTCACTTCCTTCTACCTGCGCCTGCGCGTGGCCGATCAGACCGGCGTGCTGGCCAAGCTCACCGGCATCCTGGCCGAGCAGGGCATCAGCATCGACGCTGTCATCCAGCGTGAGGCCGACGAGGTCAGCGGTGAAGGCGGCAACCAGACCGACCTGATGATCCTGACGCACGACACCAAGGAAGGCGCGATGAACAAGGCGCTGGCTGCCATGCAGGCCCTGCCGACCGTGCTGGCGCCGATCGTCAAGCTGCGCAAGGAAGAGCTGGCCTGACATGGCCCACCCCCTACGCGCTTCGCGCGCCCCCTCAAGGGGGCGACACCAGCAGACCGGCAAAGCCGGATCTGCGGTGTCCGCTGGATCGCGTTCGCAAGCACAAGCATCCTGAACCCAAGCGGTGGTGGCAGGTTGTGGAGACCAAGACATGAAATACATCAGTACACGCGGCGACAAGGCCGAGCGCCACTTCTGCGAGATCCTGCTGGAAGGCCTGGCCCCCGATGGCGGGCTCTACCTGCCGGTGAGCTATCCGAAGGTGGACGACGCCACGCTGACGAAGTGGCGCGGCCTGAGCTATGCCGAGCTGGCTTTTGAGGTGCTGTCGCTCTACATCGACGATATCCCCGCCGCCGACCTCAAGGACATCACCGCCCGCACCTACAACAAGTCGGTCTACGGTTTTGACGAGATCACGCCCCTGAAGCCGCTGGAGCCGGGGCTGGCGCTGGAAGCCCTGTCCAACGGCCCCACGCTGGCCTTCAAGGACATGGCCATGCAGTTGCTGGGCAACCTGTTCGAGTACGAACTGGGGCGCCGTGGCGAGCAGCTCAACATCCTGGGTGCCACCTCGGGTGACACGGGCAGTGCCGCCGAATACGCCATGCGTGGCAAGAAGGGTGTGCGCGTTTTCATGCTGTCGCCGCACGGCCGCATGAGCGCCTTCCAGCAGGCCCAGATGTTCAGCCTGCAGGACCCCAACATCCACAACCTGGCCGTGGAAGGCGTGTTCGACGATGCGCAAGACATCGTCAAGGCCGTCTCCAACGACCTGGAGTTCAAGCGCAAGTACAAGATCGGCACGGTCAACTCGATCAACTGGGCCCGCCTGCTGGCCCAGGTCGTGTACTACTTCGCTGGCTACTTCTACGCCACCAAGTCGAACGCCGAGAAGGTCAGCTTCACGGTGCCGTCGGGCAACTTCGGCAACGTCTGCGCCGGCCACGTGGCCCGCATGATGGGCCTGCCCATCGACCAACTGGTCGTGGCCACCAACGAGAACAACGTGCTCGACGAGTTCTTCCGCACCGGCAGCTACCGCGTGCGCGGCAGCGCCGAGACGTATGAAACTTCGTCGCCCTCGATGGACATCTCCAAGGCGTCCAACTTCGAGCGCTTCGTCTTCGACCTGCTGGGGCGTGACGGTGCGCGCGTGAAGGCGCTGTTCAAGGATGCCATCGAGCAACAGGGCGAGTTCCACCTGTCGGCCGACGAGTTCGCCAAGGTGCCGGGCTACGGTTTCGTCTCGGGCACGAGCAAGCACAGCGACCGCCTGGCCACCATCAAGGACACCTTCGAGCGTTTCGGCGTGATGATCGACACCCACACGGCCGACGGCCTGAAGGTGGCGCGCGAGCACGTCAAGCCCGGTGTGACCATGCTGGTGCTGGAAACGGCTCTGGCAGCCAAGTTCGCCGAGACCATCGTCGAAGCCACGGGTCGTCAACCCGAGCGTCCGCACTGGATCAAGGGTCTGGACGGCCTGGAAGACCTGCCCAAGCGCTTTGTGGTGGTGCCTAACAGCACCCAGACGGTGAAGGACTACATCGTCCAGCACTGCAACGACTGAGCGCGCGTTTCACCTCGCGTTCGGTTTTCCGGTTCTCTGCAGGAGTGGCGCCATGGCGGCTGCGTTCAAACCCTTGATGCCGCTGGACGAGGCCTGGTCTCGTCTGCATGCGGCGGTGGTCGAGCACCTGGGGCAGACGCCCCGCTCGACCGACGTCGTTGACAGCTTTGACGCCCTGGGGCGTGTGCTGGCCGAGGATCTGGTGTCGACGGTGGACGTGCCGCCGGTGGACAACAGCGCCATGGACGGCTATGCCGTGCGCTCGGCCGACCTGCCGCTGGCGGGTCAGTCTGACGCCGATGTGGCTGCCGTGAGCCTGCCGCAAGGCCAGCGCATTGCCGCTGGTCAGGTGGGGGCCACGTTGCAGCCACGTACCTGTGCGCGCATCTTCACCGGTGCGCCCGTGCCCGAGGGCGCCGATGCCGTCGTCATGCAGGAGCACACGGCGGTCGACGCGGCCACCGGCTCGGTGCATTTCAAAGAGGCCATCCAGGCTGGTCAGAACATCCGTCGCCGAGGCGAAGATATTGCTCAGGGCCAGACGGTGCTGCATGCCGGTGTTCGCCTGACGCCGGCGGGGCTGGGCGTCGCCGCTTCGGTGGGCGCCGCCTCCCTGAAGGTGTTTCGCCGCCCCAAGGTGGGCGTGCTGACCACCGGCAATGAACTGGTGATGCCGGGCGAGCCCCTGCCTCCGGGCGCCATCTACAACAGCAACCGCCACACGCTGCGCGGTCTGGTGCAGGCGACGGGCGCCCAGGCGTGCGACCTGGGTGTGGTGCCGGACGAGCTGGCTGCCACCCGTGCCGCCTTGCGCGCGGCCGCCGAACAGCACGATCTCATCATCACCAGCGGCGGCGTGTCGGTGGGCGAAGAAGACCACCTGCGCAATGCCGTGCTGGCCGAAGGCGGCCTGGATTTCTGGGCCCTGGCCATCAAGCCGGGCAAGCCCTTCGTGTTCGGCTGGATCAACCGAGCCGATGGCAGCCGCGCCCTCTACATGGGTCTGCCAGGTAACCCGGTTGCCAGCTTCGTGACCTTCCTGCTGCTGGTGCGTCCGGTGCTGGGCCTGCTGGCCGGCGAGGGCTGGCACCTGCCGCAGGCCGTGTCCCTGGTCGCCGATTTCAGCTGGCCCAAGCCCGACAAGCGTCGCGAGTTCCTGCGCGCGCGCCTGGACGCGCAGGGCAGGGTGGTGCTGCACCCGCACCAGGGCTCGGGCGTGCTCAGTTCGGCCGCGTGGGCCGAGGGCGTGGTGGACCTGCCTTCGGGCACCATCGTTCGACCGGGCGATGCCGTGAATTTCATTTCCATGGCAGAGTTGGTGCAACCTTCCATCTCTGCCCGCCAACCCTGAGCGCGGGCTTGGCACCATGAGCATCACCGTCCGTTATTTCGCTGCTGTGCGCGAGCAACTTGGTTCTTCTGAAACCCTGTCTTGGGCCGACACTGGCGCCCGCACCGTGGGTGAGTTGCGCCAATGGCTGATCGGCCGCTCGGCCGCCCATGCCGCGGCGCTGGACCTGGGCAAGGGCCTGCGCACGGCCTGCAACCAGACGCTGTGTGGTGCCGATCAGGCGGTTCAGGACGGCGACGAAGTGGCCTTCTTCCCCCCGGTCACAGGCGGCTGAGATGAGCGAACACGACACGGCCCTGCAAGACGCCTTGGCCTGCGTGCGCGTGGGCCCCGAAGACTTTGACTTGGGTGCCGAGGTCGCCGCCTTGCGCGGTCACGATCCGCAAGTGGGCGCCGTGGTCAGCTTCGTGGGCACCGTGCGCGAGTGGGCGCAAGTCGCATCCGGTAGCGAGCCGGCGATCATGGAGCTGGAGCACTACCCCGGCATGACCGAGCGCAGCATCGCCGAGCTGATCGTCGAGGCGCGTCGGCGCTTCAATGTCCGCGGCGTCAAGGTCATCCACCGCGTCGGCCCCTTGGCCGTGTGCGACCAGATCGTGCTGGTGGTGGTCAGCTCGGCCCACCGGGGCGAGGCCTTCCAGTGCGCCGAGTTCCTGATGGATTGGCTCAAGACCCAGGCGCCGTTCTGGAAGAAGGAGTCAGCCGGGGGTGAAAGCCGCTGGGTGGATGCGCGCGTGAGCGATGATCAGGCGGCGGCGCGCTGGGGCGGTTTGAAAGCGCCGCCGAATGTGGCGTCAAGCTGAGTCCCCACAGACCTGAGTTTGGATGCATGTGGCCCATTGATGTCTTCACCTGTTATGGCGCGGCCGGTGCTGGCTCCTTGGTGGGCTTGGGCCTGATTTCGCAGATCCGCACCGATCAGAACCGCGTGCGCAGTGCCTTGGATCTCTACCGCTGGGCCTTCTGCTGTCTGAGCATGCTTTTGTGGGTCGTGCTGAGCCCGGATGCCTGGCGCCCGCTCGTCACGCAGGTGGCCATCGGCTTTGCAGCCGCTGGCGTGACGTTGCTCGCCTGGGCGTTTCGGCAGCTCAACGGACGGCGGACGCCGCCGCGTGTCGGGTGGGCTTTCACCGCTGCCGCGGCGCTGGTGCTGTGGGGCATGGCCACTTGGGGCTCGGAGACGGCCTACGTCCAGGCCATTGCCTGGGTCTTTGCCGTGGTCAGCCTGGGCATGGCAATCGACCAGGGTTGGTTGATCCTGCGCAGCCCGCGCATCCAGCCCAGCGAGTTGAGCCTGCTGGTGGTGGCCGCGGTGTTTGCCTTGATCTGGTTGATCACGCTGGCGCACTCGGTGGGGGCCGACGGCGGCCCTTACCCTGCCCATTGGCTTTATGCGCCAGACTGGCTTCTGCCGATCACGTCTCTCGGTTTTGCGGTGCTGCCCCTGTCGGTGGCGGCGGTGGTGTTCGCCATCATCAACCAGCGACTCAACCAGCAGTTGCGCAACCGGGCCCTGTCTGACGACCTGACCGGCGCCTTGTCGCGGCGTGGTCTGCGGGAGCTGGGTGAGCGCATGCTGTCCATGCAGGCTCACCAGCCCACCTCGGTGGCGGTGCTGATGATGGACGTGGACCACTTCAAGGCGGTCAACGACCAGTATGGTCACCAGGTGGGCGACGACGTGCTGCGCCAGGTCACCCAACTCACGCGCGAGCGCTTGCGCGACGACGCCTTGCTGGCCCGCTACGGCGGCGAGGAGTTCACGGTCTTGCTGCCGGTGCGCAGCCACCTGGAGGCCAGCGCCGTGGCCGAACGCCTGCGCCAGATGCTGGCACTCACCCCCTGCGAAACGCGCGGTGGGCCGGTGACCATCACCGTCAGCATCGGTGTGGCCTTCCATCAGCCTGATCGCACGCTGGAGGATGTTCTGGCCCAGGCGGACGCCTGTCTGTACGAGGCCAAGCAGGCGGGACGCAACCGGGTGGTCACCGCCCGACCCGACGCCTGACACCACCTGAGCAGGCTTGATCTGGCGCAAGCGGATCGAGGCCTGAGGGTCGATCCCCTTGAAATGTCACCGGATCGCCCTATCTTCATGAGCAATCGGCGCCGATCTCCGGGGCCACAGGAGTGCTCATGCGACTCGACAAACTCACACAAACGTTTCAGGAAGCGCTGACCGAGGCCCAAAGCCTGGCAGTGACACGCGACAACCCCTACATCGAACCGGCCCACATCCTGCTGGCCATGCTGCAGCAGGACGATGGTCCCAAAGCTTTGCTGGAGCGCGCCGGCGTCAAGGTCGGCCCCCTGGCCGCGGCTTTGACCAAGCAGATCGACAAACTGCCCCAGGTGCAAGGCAGCGAGCAGGTGCAAGCCGGCCGCGACACCATCAGCCTGCTGCAGGGCGCCGAGAAAGAAGCCCACAAGCAGGGCGACAACTACATCGCCAGCGAGATGTTCCTGCTGGCCCTGGCCGACCACAAGGGTGAAACGGGTGAGCTGGCCCGCGACCACGGCCTGACTCGCAAATCCCTGGAAGCGGCCGTGAAAGCCGTGCGTGGAGACCAGAAAGTGGACAACCCGGAAGCCGAAGGCCAGCGTGAATCGCTGAAAAAGTACACCCTGGACCTGACCGAGCGCGCCCGCCAGGGCAAGCTCGACCCGGTGATCGGCCGCGACGAGGAAATCCGACGCGCCATCCAGGTGCTGCAACGCCGCTCCAAGAATAACCCCGTACTGATCGGTGAGCCCGGCGTGGGCAAGACCGCCATCGTCGAAGGACTGGCGCAGCGCATCGTGGCTGGCGAAGTGCCCGATTCGCTCAAGAACAAGCGCGTGCTGGTGCTGGACATGGCCCTGCTGCTGGCCGGTGCCAAGTACCGTGGTGATTTCGAAGAGCGCCTCAAGGGCGTGCTGAAAGAGGTCGCCAAGGACGAAGGCCAGACCATCATGTTCATCGACGAGATCCACACCATGGTTGGTGCGGGCAAGGCCGATGGCGCGATGGACGCCGGCAACATGCTCAAGCCCGCCCTGGCTCGCGGCGAACTGCACTGCATCGGTGCGACCACGCTGGACGAGTACCGCAAGTACATCGAGAAAGACGCCGCCCTGGAGCGCCGTTTCCAGAAGATCCTCGTGGGCGAGCCCACCGTCGAGGCCACCATCGCCATCCTCCGCGGCCTGCAGGAAAAGTACGAGGTGCACCACGGCGTGGACATCACCGACCCGGCCATCGTGGCGGCTGCCGAACTGTCCAACCGCTACATCACCGACCGCTTCCTGCCCGACAAGGCCATCGACCTGATCGACGAGGCCGCGGCCAAGATCAAGATCGAGCTGGACTCCAAGCCCGAGGTGATGGACCGCCTCGACCGCCGCATGATCCAGCTGCAGATCGAGCGCGAGGCCGTCAAGCGTGAGAAGGACGAGGCTTCGGTCAAGCGCTTCGAGCTGCTCAACGAAGAGATCGCCAAGCTGCAAAAGGAAATTGCCGACCTGGACGAGATCTGGAAAGCCGAGAAGGCCCAGGCCCAGGGCAGCCAGAGCGTGCGCGAAGAGATCGACAAGCTGCGTCAGCAGATCGAAGAGCTCACCCGCAAGGGCGACTTCAACAAGGTGGCCGAGCTGCAATACGGCAAGCTGCCCGAATTGGAAAAGCGCCTGAAGGACGCCCAGGAGAAGGAAAGCGCCAAGGGCAAGGCGGGCAAGAACGGCGAAGGCCGTCCGCAGCTGCTGCGCACCCAGGTGGGCGCCGAAGAGATTGCCGAAGTCGTGGCGCGTGCCACCGGCATTCCCGTGTCCAAGCTGATGCAGGGCGAACGCGACAAGCTGCTGTCCATGGAAGACAAGCTGCATGAGCGGGTCGTGGGTCAACAGGAGGCCATCGTGGCGGTATCGGACGCCATCCGCCGCTCTCGCGCCGGCCTGTCTGACCCCAACCGGCCGTACGGCTCCTTCCTGTTCCTGGGCCCCACCGGCGTGGGCAAGACCGAGCTGTGCAAGGCGCTGGCTGGCTTCCTGTTCGACAGCGAAGACCACCTGATCCGCATCGACATGAGCGAGTTCATGGAGAAGCACTCGGTGAGCCGCCTGATCGGTGCGCCTCCGGGCTATGTGGGTTACGAAGAAGGCGGCACGCTGACCGAAGCGGTGCGTCGCAAGCCTTACAGCGTGGTCCTGCTCGACGAGGTGGAGAAGGCGCACCCGGACGTGTTCAACGTGCTGCTGCAGGTGCTCGACGATGGTCGCCTGACCGACGGCCAGGGCCGCACCGTGGACTTCAAGAACACCGTGATCGTGATGACCTCGAACCTGGGCTCGCACCACATCATGCAGATGGCCGGCCAGCCTGCCGAGGACATCAAGGACGCGGTGTGGGTGGAGGTCAAGCAGCACTTCCGCCCCGAGTTCCTGAACCGGATCGACGAGGTGGTGGTGTTCCACGCCCTGGATCAGGCGCACATTGCGTCGATTGCCAAGATTCAGCTCAAGGGCTTGGAAGGTCGTCTGGCGCAGATGGAGATGGAGCTTGATGTCTCGCCCGAGGCGCTGGCCGAACTGGCCAAGGTCGGCTTCGATCCGGTGTTCGGGGCCCGTCCGCTCAAGCGCGCCATCCAGCAGCGCATCGAGAACCCGGTGGCCAAGCTCATCCTGCAAGGCAAGTTCGGCCCCAAGGATGTGATCCCGGTGCAGGTCAGCGCCGACGGCGAATTCCAGTTCGACCGCGTGGTGCATTGAGCCTGACCGGCTGACGCGCCCGGTGATCCTCCCGTGTTTGGGGGGAAAACCGGGCGTGTCGCCTATTGTTCCGGCATCTCCCCCAGGGTGCGGGCACACTTTCGGGCAAACCATTACTCCCGGGAGTTACACCGATGCTTGTCTCGCGTCTCGCTGCTGCCTGCGTTCTCAGCGTTGTCTCTGCCTCCGCCATGGCTGGCTCGTACTCGCTGGCCCAGGTGGGTGACCTCACTTTCACGCTGATCGACCTGGACCCCACTGACGGCATCGACCCCTCCTACACGCTGCTGGCCTTGCAGGCAGGCAGTTTTTCTTCGGTGTCTGCCACGGCGAATGACACCGCACAAGGCTGGTCCGAATCTGAGTCGCGCAGCCGGAACTTGTCGTTCTATCCTCTCGATGCCACGGCCGAGGCCGGTGGCGCCTCGGCACAGGCGCAGGTAAGGCCTGATGCGGTGTCCGCCAGCGGCGTGGCCAACGGTCCCGGTACCAGTTACAACGCGGCGGCATCTTCGGGTGGGAACGGCTATTACTACTACGCAGGCTATGGCATCGAGCTGTCGGCGCGCAGTGCGCTCGTTGTTTCGGCCACCGCCAGCGCTCAAACTTGGGCGGGCAATGCCACGTGTACGACCGGCGGCATCAGCTACTACTACGGCTCATGCGGCAGCGAAGCGGCCTCGGCTTCCGCTTCTTTGAATTTGAGCTACAGCTACAGCAGCGGGACCACATCGACCCAGTACAGCTTCGCCGATCAGGTGATGGCCTCGTCCAGTGCAGCGGGCACTTATGGTTACCAGTACGACCCCTACTACGGCTATCGCTATGTGGCGCTGCCCGGTGTGGACCAGGGGCAGGACAACAGCCGGGTGCTGACCGCCGTCTTCACCAACAGCTCGGACGTGTTCCAGAACGCTTCGCTGGGCTTGGCGGCGTCGGTGCAAGGCTCCGCCACCACCATGGTGCCCGAGCCCTCGACGTTGGCCATGCAGGCTTTGGGGCTGGCTGGCATCGCTGGGCTGGTCGCCCGTCGCCGCCGCGCGCGGAGTCGTCAGGCCTGACCATCTCGTCGGGTGGGTTGGATGTCATCGCCCCTTTCGAGGGGCGATTGTCATGGTGCCGCCGATGGGGCGCACCTGGAACTGTTCGGCCGACAGGTGCTGGGCCTGCAAGGCGACGGCCAGATCGCGCGGCGGTTGATCCAGTGGCTCGTCGGTCAACTGGAAGGTGCCCCAGTGCACTGCCAGCGCCTGCTTGCAGCCCAGGTCCTGAAAGATCTGTACCGATTCTTCGGGGTTCAAATGCTGGTCCTTCATGAACCAGCGCGGCTCGTAGGCGCCAATGGGCAGCAGGGCCAGATCGAATCCGCCGCCGTGCTCCGGCGTCTGCGCGCGCGCGAAGTGCTGGCGGATGTCGGCGAAGTCCTTCGAGTACGCCGTGTCGCCCGCGAAGAAAACGTGGCAGTCGGGCGAGAGCACGGCAAAGCCACCCCACAGGCTGCGCAAGGCATCGCGCGTGGTCCGGGCAGACCAGTGCTGCGCTGGCGTGAGCACCACCGGCATGCGCAGCGAGCGCTCAGATGAGGGCAGCACATGCTCGTCCCACCAGTCGAGCTCGACCACATGGTGGATGCCGCGGCGCGCAAACCAATGCTTGTGACCGAGCGGCGTGATGAACAGCGGTGCGCCCCCAGCTTGCTGTGACAGCGCCACCAGTGAGGCCTCGTCCATGTGGTCATAGTGGTTGTGCGACAGCAGCACCACGTCGATGTGGGGCAGCTGATCCAGGCGCAAGCCCGGTGGGGTCTGGCGCTGCGGGCCGGCCCATTGCACCGGAAAGCAGCGCTCCGAGAACACCGGGTCGGTCAGCAGGTTCAGCCCCCCGATCTGCAGCAGCACCGTGATGTGCCCGATCCAGGTGGCCGCCGGCTGCATGGCCAGGCCCGCCTGGGCATTGGCATGGATGAAGGCCAGATCCGGTTCGACCACGGGGATCGGCGTTTGCAACGGGTGAGGGTGCCCGGCCCGCCAGGCCTGCCAGCGCCACCGCAAGATTTCGTGCCAACGCTTGCCCCGGAACGACTGGTAGTTGTTCTGAAAACCGTCGGGCCGATGGTGCTTCTTCGCCGGGTTGTAGTACGGGTTCTTCATCGCAACGGGTCACGTGGGCGCAAGCGGGTACAAGAAAGCCCCGGCAGGCGTCACCTGGCGGGGCTGTGTAGACCCGGCGATGCGCGCCGGGTTCACTGGGTGTCCAACCTGAATCAGGCCACCGACACCGGGATCTTTCCGATCTTGGCCTGCCAGACCTTCGGCCCTTCGATGTGGGCGCTGGTGCCGCCGCTGTCCACGGCCACGGTCACGGGCATGTCGACCACGTCGAACTCGTAGATGGCTTCCATGCCCAGGTCTTCAAAGCCCACCACCTTGGCGTGCTTGATGGCCTTGGACACCAGGTAGGCGGCGCCACCCACGGCCATCAGGTAAGCCGACTTGTGCTTTTTGATGGACTCGATGGCGACGGGGCCACGCTCGGCCTTGCCGATCATGGAGATGAGGCCGGTCTTCTCCAGCATCATGTCGGTGAACTTGTCCATGCGGGTGGCGGTGGTGGGGCCAGCCGGGCCGACCACTTCGTCGCGCACCGGATCGACCGGGCCCACGTAGTAGATGACGCGGTTGGTGAAGTCCACGGGCAGCTTCTCGCCCTTGGCCAGCATGTCCTGGATGCGCTTGTGCGCGGCGTCGCGGCCGGTCAGCATCTTGCCGTTGAGCAGCAGGGTCTGGCCGGGCTTCCATGAGGCCACTTCTTCCTTGGTCAGCGTGTTCAGGTCGATGCGCTTGGACTTGTTGTAGTCCGGCGCCCAGTGCACGTCAGGCCACAGGTCCAGGCTCGGCGGCGTCAGGTAGGACGGGCCCGAGCCATCGAGCACGAAGTGGGCGTGGCGGGTGGCCGCGCAGTTCGGGATCATGGCAATCGGCTTGGAAGCGGCGTGCGTCGGATAGGTCTTGATCTTGACGTCCAGCACGGTGGTCAGGCCGCCCAGGCCTTGGGCGCCAATGCCCAGGGCGTTGACCTTCTCGTACAGCTCGATGCGCAGCTCTTCCAGCTTGTTCTGGGGGCCGCGAGCCAGCAGCTCGTACATGTCGATGTCGTCCATCAACGATTCCTTGGCCAGCAGGGCCGCCTTTTCAGCGGTACCGCCCACGCCAATGCCCAGCATCCCGGGCGGGCACCAGCCAGCGCCCATGGTCGGCACGGTCTTGAGCACCCAGTCGACGATGTTGTCGGACGGGTTCAGCATGTAGACCTTGGACTTGTTCTCGGAGCCGCCGCCCTTGGCCGCCACGGTCACGTCCACGGTGTCACCGGGCACCACGTCCATGAAGACCACGGCCGGGGTGTTGTCCTTGGTGTTCTTGCGCTCGAAGATGGGGTCGGACAGCACCGACGCACGCAGCTTGTTGTCCGGGTTGTTGTAACCGCGGCGCACGCCTTCGTCCACGGCATCCTGGATGCTGTGGGAGCCGAAGCCTTCCCACTTCACGTTCATCCCGATCTTCAGGAAGACGTTGACGATGCCGGTGTCCTGGCAGATCGGGCGACGGCCCTCGGCGCTCATGCGCGAGTTGGTCAGGATCTGCGCGATCGCATCCTTGGCCGCCGGGCTTTCTTCGCGCTCGTAGGCACGCGCCAGATGGGCGATGTAGTCGGCCGGGTGGTAGTAACTGATGTATTGCAGCGCGGCTGCGACACTTTCAACGAGATCGTCGTAGCGAATGGTCGTCATGTCAGGGCCTTTGTGGGGCAGTGGGGTGTGGGGTAGGGCAAAACAACAGCTGATTTTACTGCGATGGGCCGTCTTGTCAGGGGCTCAGGAGAATGGGCTGACCGAATGCCCAGGCTTGAACGGGGAGGGATGAACAGGCGTGCCTACAATCCCCCCTCGACTTTCTGACATGCCTCCATGGACTTACTGCTTCTGACGGTCTTGCTGCCCCTGCTGTTGGGCACCTTGGCCTGTTTCGGCCTCGGCAAGCTTTCCTGGGCGAATGGCCGCGCTCTGACGGCGCTGGCAGCAGGTGGTGTGACCCTGGCTGCCCTGCTGTGCCTGTTGTCGATGGCGCCCCAGGTGTTGGCCGGCCAGACCCTGCTGGTGCAGTACCCCTGGGCGCCCGATCTGGGCCTGCAACTGGGCTTCCGCCTGGACGGGCTGGCCTTGATGTTCGGTTTGCTGATCACCGGCATCGGGCTGCTGATCGTGACCTATGCGCACCGTTATTTGGGGCCCGATGACTCGGCGGGCAAGCTTTACACCCTGCTGATGCTGTTCATGGCGGCCATGCTGGGCGTGGTCCTGTCCGACAACCTGCTCCTGCTGGTGGTGTTCTGGGAGCTGACGAGCATTTCTTCCTTCCTGCTGGTGGGCTACTGGGGCCATCGCGCGGACGCCCGCACGGGCGCGCGCATGGCCCTGGCGATCACCGGGGGCGGCGGGCTGGCGCTGCTGGCCGGCGTCATCGTTCTGGGGCAGATTGCGGGCACGTTTGACCTGAGTGGCATGCTGGACCAGGGCGAGCGCATCCGGGCGCACGCGCATTTCCCGCTGGCCCTCATCCTGATCCTGCTGGGTTGTTTCACCAAGAGCGCGCAGTGGCCCTTCCATTTCTGGCTTCCCGATGCCATGGCCGCGCCCACCCCGGTGTCGGCCTACCTGCACTCGGCCACCATGGTCAAGGCGGGGGTGTTCCTGCTGGCGCGCCTGTACCCGGTGCTGGGCGGCTCCGGCCTGTTCGAGGTGATCGTTTCGGGCACGGGTCTGCTGACGCTGGCCTTTGCGGCCTATGTGGCGGTGTTCCGGCACGACCTCAAGGGCCTGCTGGCCTATTCCACCATCAGCCACCTGGGCTTGATCACCTTCCTGATCGGCCTGGCCTCGCCCTTGTCGGCGGTGGCGGCGGTGTTCCACATCCTCAACCACGCCACCTTCAAGGCCGCGCTGTTCATGACGGCGGGCATCATCGACCACGAAACCGGCACCCGCGACATGCGTCGCCTGGGCGGGCTGATGAGCCTGCTGCCCTGGACCGGGACCCTGGGCATCGTGGCGGCGGCGGCGATGGCCGGCATCCCGCTCACCAACGGCTTCCTCTCCAAGGAGATGTTCTTTGGCGAGGCCTTGACGGCCCAGTTCGGCGGGACCTGGTTCAACGGCACCTGGGTGGCCGTGGTGGCCACGCTGGCGGGCGCCTGCTCGGTGGCCTATTCGCTGCGCTTCGTGCACGATGTGTTTTTCAACGGTCCGGTGCAAGATCTGCCTCACCCGCACCCGCACGATCCGCCCTGGCTGATGCGCCTGCCGGTGCTGCTGCTGGTGCTCGTGGCCTTGGCGGTGGGGCTGTTCCCGGCCCACACCCTCGGTCCCCTGGTCGATGTGGCGGCCCGCGCGGTGCTGGGCGGCTCGCCCCCGCCGTATCACCTGGCCTTGTGGCACGGTTTCAATGTGCCTTTGCTGATGAGCGGGTTGGCGTTGTTGGGGGGCGTGGTCTTTTACGTGGGGCTGCAGCGGCACTGGAAGCTGCACCTGCACCATCCGCGTGGCTGGACGGGGCGTCTGTTTTTCAACCAGTTGCTCAATGGTCTGATCCGCGGCGCACAGGCCCTCATCCGCCTCACCGACATCGGCTCCTTGCAGCGCCATGTGGCCTGGATGCTGGTGAGCGTCATCGTGGTGGCGGCCTGGCCCTTCATCGAGACCTCCTTGCCGCTGGCCGCCGGGCAGCGCACCTTGTTGCCCGCGCCGGCGTCTGCGGTGGCGGTGTGGGCGATCCTGTTGGTGGGCAGCGCCACCCTGGTGCTGGGGCACCGAGACCGCTTCAAGGCCGTCTTGCTGACCGGCGTGGTCGGCATGGTCACGGCGTTGACTTTCCTGGCCCTGTCGGCACCTGATCTGGCCTTGACACAGCTGTCGGTCGAGGTCGTCTCCACGGTGATCATGCTGATGGGCCTGGCCTTGCTGCCCGCGCGCACGCCGCGCGAGTCGTCTGGCGGGCGCCGGCTGCGCGACGCCACGCTGGCCTCGGTGGCCGGTCTGGGTGTCGCCTTCCTGTGCTGGATGGTGCTGACGCGCGACCACGATGCGATCTCCTGGTACTTCCTGGCGCAATCGCTGCCGGGCGGTGGCGGCACCAACGTGGTCAACGTGACGCTGGTGGACTTCCGTGGCTACGACACCTACGGCGAGATCACGGTGTTGGGCATCGCGGGCGTGGGCGTGCTGGCCATGCTCGATGGCTTCAAGGTGCGCCGTCCTGCGCAGGACGAGGGTGGACGTCCCTGGTCCTTTGCCCGCCAGCCGCTGCTCTTGCGCGTGGCGGCACGTCTCATCTTGCCGATGGCCTTGGTGGCCTCGCTCTACATCTACTGGCGGGGGCACAACCTGCCGGGTGGCGGTTTCATTGCCGGCTTGATCACGGCCGTGGCGCTGGTGTTGCAGTACATGGCGCAGGGGCAGGAGCGGGCCGAGGCCCTGCTCCACGGGGCGCAAGGGCGCCGCTTCACCCGCTGGATTGGCTCGGGCCTGGCCATTGCCGGTCTGACGGGCATGGGCGCCTGGTTGTGGGGACGCAACTTCCTCACCAGCGCGCATGGTCATCCGCATGTGCCGGTGTTCGGTGAACTGCCGCTGGCCAGCGCGGCGCTGTTTGATCTGGGGGTCTACATCACGGTGGTGGGTGCCACGATGTTGACCCTGTCCGTGCTGGGGCATGCCAGCAAGGATGGGCGGGGCGCTGCGGCGCTCCCTGAGGGGAGTCGTGCATGACGGTGAGTCTGGAATTTCTGGTGGCCAGCGGTGTTGGCTGGGTCACCGCCTGCGGCATCTACCTGATGCTGCGCGGGCGCACCTTTCCGGTGGTGCTGGGCCTGTCCCTGCTGGGCTACGCGGTCAACGTCTTCATCTTTGCCATGGGCCGCCTGTGGTGGAACGCCCCGGCCCTGGTCGGCCAGGAGCGCATGGCCGACCCTTTGCCGCAGGCCTTGGTGCTCACCGCCATCGTGATCGGTTTTGCCACCACCGGCTTCATCGTCGAAATGGCGCTGCGCAGCCGTCATGAGTCGGGCACCGACCATGTGGACGGGGCCTCTGCTGGCGGGGAGGAGCGCGCATGAGCGGTCTGTTCTCGGCGGTGTGGCCGCACCTGTCCATCTTGCCGGTGCTGCTGCCGGCCTTCACGGGGATGGCGCTGCTCTTGTTGGGTGATGCCCCCAGTGGTCACGGCCAGGCTCGCCTCAAGTGGGCGCGTCGTCTCAGCCTGAGCTCGGTGGCCTTGGGCTTGTGGATCGCGGTGTCTCTGATGGGCGAGGCCAGCACGGGTGCCTTGCAGGTGTACCGCCTCGGTGAGTGGCCTGCGCCCTTCGGCATTGTGCTGGTGGTCGACCGGCTCTCGGCGCTGATGCTGGTGCTCACGCAACTGGTGGCCTTGCCGGTGCTCTGGTACGCCAGCGGTGGGTGGGACACGCATGGGCGCTACTTCCACGCCATCTTCCATTTTCAGTTGATGGGGCTGTGTGGCGCCTTCGTCACTGGCGACATCTTCAACCTCTTCGTTTTCTTCGAGATCCTGCTGATCGCGTCCTACGTGCTGATGGTGCACGGTCAGGGCAAGGGACGCTTCCAGGCCGGGGTGCATTACGTTGTCCTCAACCTGCTGGCATCGGCCCTCTTCCTGATCGGCGTGTCCTTGCTGTACGCGGTCACGGGTACGCTCAACCTGGCCGACCTGGCCTTGCGGGTGACGCAGTTGTCGGGCATGGAGGCGGTGATGGCGCGCAGCGCCGCCCTGATCCTGCTGGTGGTATTTGGCTTCAAGGCGGCCTTGTTGCCGCTGTCTCTGTGGTTGCCGGGCACTTATGCCGCCGCCACCGCGCCCGTGGCCGCCCTGTTTGCCATCATGACCAAGGTGGGCGTGTATGCCATCTTGCGTGTGCATGGTGTGATCTTTGGGGATGCCGCAGGCGAGGTGGCCCGCGTGGCCGAGCCCTGGTTGTTGCCCTTGGCCATGGGCACCAGTGTGCTGGGCGCTCTGGGCGCCTTGGCCTCGCGCACCTTGCCGCGCCTGGTGGCCTGGTTGACGGTGGCCTCGGTGGGCACCATTCTGGCGGCGTTGGGCCTGTTCACCCCGGCCGCCTGGTCGGCAGCGTTCTACTACCTGGTGCACAGTACGTTGGTGGTGGCGGGCCTGTTCCTGCTGGTCGAGTTGGTGGCCGCGCAGCGCGGTGATGTGGCCGAAGCCCTGGCGCCGGCCAGCCCCGTGGCGCAGCCGGTGCTGCTGGGTCTGATGCTATTGCTGGCGGCCGCCTCGGTGGCGGGCTTGCCGCCTTTGCCGGGCTTCCTGGGCAAGGTCATGTTGCTCAAGGCTGCCTGGAGCACGCCCATGCAATCCTGGGTCTGGACGGTGGTGTTGGGCGTCGGCTTCCTGTCCTTGCTGGCGCTGGCGCGGGCCGGCAGCCTGCTGTTCTGGAACGTGCGTCCGGACCTGCCGGCAGCCAGCTCGGGGGCCAGCCCCCGTCTGGTCATTCCCACGCTGATTCTGTGCCTGATGGGGGTGGTGATGAGCATCTTTGCGGCCCCCTTGCAGCGCTACACCGACGCCACGGCAACCCAGTTGCTCGACCGCCAGGGCTATGCCCGTGCGGTGCTGGGTGTCGACCCGGCCACAGGCGAGGTGCCAGTGAGCGTGCGCCCCTATCGCATGCCCGAGCCCGCCGCCCAGACAAACCCTTCCCGGGAGGCGCAACCATGACGACCACGGTTCACCCTTCGCTTTGGCAACGTGCGCGCCGACCGGTCCTGTCGGTGCTGCTGGCACTGGCCTGGTTGATGCTGCAGCAGTCCATCGACCCCGGCAACCTGCTGACGGCTTGTGTGCTGGGCTGGGGCCTGCCGCGTCTGCTGACAGGCTTCCTGGGGCCGGCGGCGCAGCCGCGCGCGTGGGGGAGGGCGGTCCGCCTCGCGTTCACGGTGCTGTGGGACATCGTGGTCTCCAACCTCACCGTGGCACGTCTGGTGCTGCATCCGCGCAGCGCGCCGCAACCTGCCTGGGTGCGCGTACCGCTGACCCTGAAACAGCCCACGGCGCAGGCCTTGCTCGCGTCCATCATCACGATGACCCCCGGCACGGTGTCGGCCGTCATCGACGAAGACCAGGCCTGTATCTGGGTGCATGCCCTCGATTGCGACGATGCCGCTGGCGTGGCGGCTGACATCGACCGTCGCTACCAACAGCCCCTGATGGAGATTTTCGGATGATCGAGATGGCGCTGCAGATCTGCGTGGCGGCGGTAGCCGTGTCCATGCTGCTGTGTACCTGGCGCTTGTGGCGCGGCCCGACGACCCCGGACCGAATCCTTGCGATGGACACGCTCTACATCAACGTGGTGGCGTTGGTCGTGCTGCTGGGGCTGACCTGGCAGACCGCGCTGTTGTTCGAGGCTGCACTCATCGTGGCCATGCTGGGCTTCGTGTCCACCGTGGCCCTGGCGCGCTTCATCACGCGTGGTGACGTGATTGAATGAGCCCGCACCGGAGACCTGAACCATGAACCTGACACCCGCTGTGTGGCTCGAAGCCCTGGCCGCCTTGCTCTTGCTCGTGGGGGCTGTGTTCCTGCTGGTGGGCGCCCTGGGCATGGTGCGCTTTCGCGATTTTTTCATGCGGCTGCACGCACCCACCAAGGCTTCCACGCTGGGGCTGGGCGGCGTGTTGCTGGCCAGCATGCTGATCCAGGCATTGCGTGGTCAGTTCAGCATCCACGAGATGCTGATCACCTTCTTCATCTTCCTGACCGCACCGGTGTCGGCCAACCTCATGGCCAAGGCGGCACTGCACCTGCGCGTGCCATCCAAGGCCGGGCATCAGCCCGTGGACGAGGCCCAAGCGCATCAACGCCAGGGCTGAGCCTGACGCTGAAGCGCGGCGAAGTGCCCGCGCTTCAGTGGTCGCTCTTGTGCGTGGCCTGGTGCAACAGCTTGTCTGTCATGGCAATGGCCATGGCCGAGAAAAGGAAGGCCACGTGGATCACCGTTTGCGAGATCAGCACCTTGTCCGAGTAGTTCTCGGCATTGATGAAGGTTTTGAGCAGGTGGATCGACGAGATCCCGATGATGGCCGTCGCCAGCTTGACCTTCAACACCGACGCGTTCACATGGTCCAGCCATTCCGGCTGGTCAGGATGGCCTTCAAGGTTCAGCCGTGACACAAAGGTCTCGTAGCCCCCGATGATCACCATGATCAGCAGGTTCGAGATCATCACCACGTCGATCAGCCCCAACACCACGAGCATGATCGTGGTCTCGGTCAGGTGAGTGGGGGCCACCTCAGCCTTCTGACCCGAGGCCTGGAAGATCAGCTTGAGCGCATCCTGGTTGCCGAATGCGGCTTCGATCAGGTGCACCAATTCCACCCAGAAGTGGAAGACATACACCGCTTGTGCCAGGATCAGGCCGACATACAGCGGCAACTGCAGCCAACGGCTGGCAAAAATGAAAGACGGCAAAAGGCCTGCTTTAGGGGGTTGACGAGGTGTGCTCATGGGGTGTCGGGAAAATCCGGGGTGTGAAATTTTAAAGTTAGGCGCATTGTCGCGGGTTGGCAGGGGCAAACGCGCATGATGTGACGCTCCTGTCAATCGATCAGTCAGCGCCATAAGCGCTGCCACCCCAGGAGAATCCACCATGACTGGTACCAACCAGACCCCCAGCACCCTCCACCCCGTTCCCGAGGCCTTTGCGCGCACCGCTCACATCGGTAGCCGTGCGGCCTACGATGAGTTGTGCGCCGAAGCGCAGAAAGACTACGCCGGCTACTGGTCGCGTCTGGCACGCGAGTTTCTCACTTGGCACAAGCCTTTCACGCGTGCCCTCGATGAGAGCAATGCCCCGTTCTACCGCTGGTTTGACGATGGCCAGATCAATGCCTCGTACAACTGCCTTGACCGTCATGTAGAGGCCGGCCGTGGCGACAAGGTGGCGATCATCTTCGAGTCGGATGACGGCAAGGTGACCCAGGTCACCTACAGTGACCTGCTTTCGCGTGTGAGCCGTCTGGCGAACGCTCTGAAGGCCCAAGGTGTGCAAAAGGGCGACCGCGTGGTGCTGTACCTGCCCATGTCGGTGGAGGGTGTCGTGGCCATGCAGGCCTGTGCCCGCATCGGTGCCACCCACTCGGTGGTGTTCGGTGGTTTCTCGGCCCAAAGCCTGCGCGACCGCATCGAAGACGCGGGCGCCGTGATGGTCATCACCGCTGACGAGCAGCTGCGCGGTGGCAAGTCCCTGCCGCTCAAGGCCATCGTGGACGAGGCCATCGGTCTGGGCGGCTGCGACAGCCTGCGCAAGGTCATTGTTTGCCGTCGCACGGGCGGCAATGTCACCATGGTGGCCGGCCGTGACGTCTGGATGGACGATGTGCTTCAGGGCGAAAGCGACGTTTGTGCGCCCGAGTGGGTCGATGCCGAGCATCCGCTCTTTTTGCTGTACACCTCGGGCTCGACTGGCAAGCCCAAGGGCGTGCAACACAGCACCGGTGGCTACCTGCTGCATGCGGCCCTGACCACGAAGTGGACCTTCGACATGAAGCCCGACGATGTGTTCTGGTGCACGGCCGACATCGGCTGGATCACCGGTCACACCTACGTCGCCTATGGCCCGTTGGCGCTGGGCAGCACCCAGGTCGTTTTCGAAGGCGTGCCCACCTTCCCCGATGCCTCGCGCTTCTGGCGCATGGTCCAGGCCCACAAGGTCACCATCTTCTACACCGCACCCACCGCCATCCGTGCCCTGATCAAGGCCGCGGAATCGTCGGCCGAGGTGCACCCGCGCAACTTCGATCTGAGCAGCCTGCGCCTGCTCGGCACCGTGGGCGAACCCATCAATCCCGCTGCCTGGGAGTGGTACCACCGCGAAATCGGTGGTGGCCGTTGCCCCATCGTGGACACCTTCTGGCAGACCGAAACCGGCGGTCACATGATCACGCCGCTGCCGGGCGCCCATGAACTGACGCCCGGTTCGTGCACGCTGCCTTTCCCGGGTATCGACGCTGCTGTGGTGGACGAAACCGGCAAGGAAGTGCCATGGGGGCAGGGCGGGGTGCTCGTGGTGCGCAAGCCCTGGCCTTCGATGATCCGCACGATCTGGAACGATCCCGAACGCTTCAAGAAGAGCTACTACCCCGATGACTTCGGTGGCAAGTACTACCTGGCGGGTGACGGCGCCATCCGCGACGCCCACACCGGCTACTTCACCATCACCGGTCGCATCGACGACGTGCTGAACGTCTCGGGTCACCGCATGGGCACGATGGAGATCGAGTCGGCGCTGGTGTCGCACCCCTTGGTGGCCGAAGCTGCCGTGGTGGGGCGTCCGGACGATCTGACCGGTGAGGCCATCTGCGCCTTCGTGGTCCTCAAGCGGCCCCGTCCAGAAGGCGACGAGGCCAAGCAGATTGCCACCGAGCTGCGCAACCATGTGGGCCATGCCATCGGCCCGATTGCCAAGCCCAAGGACATCCGCTTCGGTGACAACCTGCCCAAGACCCGCTCTGGCAAGATCATGCGCCGGCTGTTGCGTGTGGTTGCGAAGGGGGAATCGGTCACCCAGGATACAAGCACACTGGAAAACCCAGCCATTTTGGACCAATTGTCCCAAGCCAATTGATGAGACCTGCCTGAAAAGGTATTGGTCAAATATATGAAAGCCGCCCCCGATTTGATTCGGGAGGCGGCTTTTTATTTATGCATCAAATGGCGATTGATTATCTTGAACATGCGTACAAACACCTACGCGTAGTTTGCGCTCTGTGCACCATTTCCTAGCATTCCCCCTTATTCACATGGAGTCCAAAGCCCCCTAAATTCGGGGTCGAGCTTGCCAAAAGCAGGCTCGTCCCTGTAATGACACGGAGCACCCATATGGCAAGCACCCAAATCAAAGATGCGCCGATGACGGCCGAGGAGCGGAAAGTCATTTTCGCTTCCAGCCTGGGCACGGTTTTCGAATGGTATGACTTTTACCTCTACGGCTCGTTGGCGGCCATCATCGCCAAACAGTTCTTCGCGGGCCTGGATCCAACATCGGCATTCATTTTTGCGCTGCTGGCTTTCGCTGCGGGCTTCATTGTTCGCCCCTTCGGTGCTCTGGTTTTCGGTCGCCTTGGCGACATGATCGGCCGCAAGTACACCTTCCTGGTCACCATCTTGCTGATGGGGGTCTCCACCTTCATCGTGGGCATCCTGCCCAACTACAACACCATCGGTGTGGCCGCCCCGGTCATCCTGATCATCCTGCGTCTGCTGCAAGGCCTGGCGCTGGGTGGTGAGTACGGCGGTGCCGCCACGTATGTGGCCGAGCATGCCCCTCACGGCCGCCGCGGCGCCTACACCGCCTGGATTCAGACCACAGCCACGCTGGGTCTGTTCCTGTCGCTGCTGGTCATCCTGGGCACCCGTACCGCGGTTGGCGAAGAGGCCTTTGCTGACTGGGGCTGGCGCGTGCCGTTCATCGTGTCGATCGCTCTGCTGGCCATCAGCGTGTGGATCCGCATGAGCATGCAGGAATCGCCTGCCTTCAAGAAGATGAAGGAAGAGGGCAAGACCTCCAAGGCACCGCTGTCCGAGTCCTTCGGTCAGTGGGCCAACCTGAAGATCGTGCTGATCGCGCTGTTCGCGCTGGTCGCTGGTCAAGGTGTGGTCTGGTACACCGGTCAGTTCTACGCCCTGTTCTTCCTGACGCAAGCGCTGAAGGTGGACGGTGCCACAGCGAACATCCTGGTGGCCATCTCGCTGCTGATCGCCACGCCGTTCTTCGTGATCTTCGGCACCCTGTCTGACAAGATCGGTCGCAAGCCCATCATCCTGGGTGGCTGCCTGATCGCTGCCGTAACCTACTTCCCGCTGTTCAAGGCCCTGACGGAAGCCGCCAACCCCGACCTGGCTCGCGCCCAGGCCACCGCTCCGGTGACCCTGGTTGCCAACCCGGCTGAGTGCTCCTTCCAGTTCAACCCGACTGGCACTGCCAAGTTCACCAGCTCGTGCGACATCGCCAAGCAGGTGTTGGCCGCCAACTCGGTGAACTACGAGAACGTGGAAGGCACGGGCGTTGCCCAGATCAAGGTCGGCGAGAAGGTCATCGAGTCCTACACCTCCGTTGGTCTGTCGGCAGACGAGGCCAAGGCGAAGGACGCTGCGTTCAAGAAGAGCGTGATCGATGCCGTGCGTGAAGCGGGCTACCCCGCCAAGGCTGACCCGGCCAAGCTGAACAAGCCCTTGGTTGTCGGCATCCTGACCCTGCTGGTGATCTATGTGACCATGGTGTACGGCCCGATTGCGGCCATGCTGGTGGAAATGTTCCCGACCCGCATCCGCTACACCTCGATGAGCTTGCCCTACCACATCGGTAACGGCTGGTTCGGTGGTCTGCTGCCCACCACGGCCTTCGCCATCGTGGCCCAGACCGGTAACATCTACAACGGCCTGTGGTATCCCATCATCATCGCGATGATGACCTTCGTGCTCGGCGTGTTCCTGGTGCGTGAAACCAAGGACGTCGACATCTACAAGGACGACTGATGCCCGCACGGCGCATGGGCCACAAGCCTGTGCGTCGTGGATCTGCACCAGCTGATCGGATGCCCTCCCCTGTGGAGGGCATTGTCATTTTTGGGCGCTAGCGAGGCGCTGGGGTCGATCTGTTTGGCGATGACCTGCCCGGCGTAGTCTCAGGGCCGACACGCTGTGGCCAAGCGTTGATCGCGGCTCGTCACCAGCACGTACTGTCCGTCTATCGGCAGGCGTAACCCACGCCCTTCACATAACCGGATGTTGGCGCCGAGATCGCTCGCAACGTGCGAGAGCAGGAGGCGCTCGATCTGGATGTGTTCGTTCATGGCGAGGTCGAGCGCAAGGACATGGTGGAAGACTTTGGCGAGCAATTGGAACGCCACGGTTGCACTCAGGACGGCTGGGTGCGGTCGCCGACATGGATGATGAATTGAGCGCGATCGAGACCTCGCGCTCCGACATGGAGTGGATCGACGCCTTCGAACATTGATTGTGGGCTCAAGACCCGGCAGTGGCCCGAGGTCATCCTTGCGCTCACGCACATGGTCGCAGCGGCCCAAGCCTTGCTTCCCCGCACCGATCTGCAAACCACCCAGGCGTGAGACTGCTCACTTCAGCATCAAGATCCACGCAGACAACTGTTTGGCCTCGGTGGCGCTGACCTGGGTTTGCGCAGGCATGGGGCCCATCGGCATTTTCCAGACACCCCCGCCCCCCTTCACGATTTTCTCGGCCAGTTTGGCGTCCACGCCTTTCTGGCCGCGGTATTTCTGGGCCACATCTTTGAACGCCGGGCCCAATATGGCCTTGTCCACGCCGTGACAGCTCAGGCAGGCCTTGCGCTTGGCCAGTTCCGGGTTGGCGTGGGCGGGTGTGACCGCCGCAGCGATCATGCACAGGGCTGCGAGGCTCAAGTTGGCAAACTTCATGGATTTCCTTTCCGGAGGCCCATATTCCAGTTGAAAATACTTCAACAATAACGTGCAATCCCATGGTGGGGTTGACCCAAATGCTTCGCGTCGGCTGGCCGACAGAGGGGATCATGCAATGTGGTTGGTTGCAATTGGCGTCGTGATGGTGCTCATGCAGTTCTTCGGGATCGGACCCGTGGGCAGTTGGACTTGGGCAGACGACTGGTTGATGCTGCTGCTGCCTTTCGCTCTGGCCGTGGCGTGGTGGACTTGGTGTGATGCCACGGGTTACACCCGTCGCAAAGCGATGGAACGTGACGATCAGCGTCGTGATGCCCGCCGTCAGAAAGCCATCGATGCACTGGGACTGAAGCGGGATCGTCGCAAGTAAGGGTATCGGGCATCAGGGGGAATGGGCGCGGGCTAAAATTGTTCTTTCACAGAGAACCCACCAGCCCGGAGCCCCTCCATGCCTCAGTACCGTTCCCGTACCTCCACCGCCGGCCGCAACATGGCCGGTGCCCGTGCCCTGTGGCGTGCCACCGGCATGAAGGACGGTGACTTCGAGAAGCCGATCATCGCCATCGCGAACAGCTTCACCCAGTTCGTGCCCGGCCACGTGCACCTGAAGGACCTGGGCCAACTGGTCGCCCGCGAGATCGAGGCCGCCGGTGGCGTGGCCAAGGAATTCAACACCATCGCGGTCGACGACGGCATCGCCATGGGTCACGGCGGCATGCTGTATTCGCTGCCCTCGCGCGACCTGATCGCTGACAGCGTCGAGTACATGGTCAATGCCCACACCGCTGACGCGCTGGTGTGCATCTCCAACTGCGACAAGATCACCCCGGGCATGCTGATGGCCGCGCTGCGCCTGAACATCCCCGTGATCTTCGTTTCCGGCGGCCCGATGGAAGCCGGCAAGGTCAAGCTCGAAGGCAAGGTCATCTCCCTTGACCTGGTGGACGCCATGGTCAAGGCTGCTGACAAGAGCTGCTCCGACGAGGAAGTGGCCGCCGTTGAGCGTTCCGCCTGCCCCACTTGCGGTTCTTGTTCGGGCATGTTCACGGCCAACTCCATGAACTGCCTGACCGAAGCCCTGGGTCTGTCCCTGCCGGGTAACGGCACCACGCTGGCCACCCACGCCGACCGCGAGCAGCTGTTCCGCAAGGCTGGCCGCACCATCGTCGAGCTGGCCAAGCGCTACTACGAGCAAGACGACGAAACCGCGCTGCCGCGCAACATCGCCACCTTCCAGGCGTTTGAAAACGCCGTGGCGCTCGACGTCGCCATGGGCGGCTCGACCAACACCGTGCTGCACCTGTTGGCTGCCGCCCGCGAAGCCGGCGTCAACTTCACCATGGCCGACATCGACCGCATGTCGCGCAAGGTGCCTTGCCTGAGCAAGGTCGCCCCGGCCGTGCCCGATGTCCACATCGAAGACGTGCACCGCGCCGGCGGCATCATGGCCATCCTGGGTGAACTCGCCCGTGGCGGCTTGCTGCACACCGACGTGCCCACCGTGCACAGCCGCACCATGGCCGACGCCATCGCCCAGTGGGACGTCAAGGTCACCAACGACGAGGCCGTGCACCACTTCTACAAGGCCGCGCCCGGTGGCGTGCCCACCCAGGTGGCCTTCTCGCAAGACAGCCGCTGGAAGAACCTCGACCTCGACCGTGAAAAGGGTGTGATCCGCTCCAAGGAACACGCCTTCACGCAAGACGGCGGCCTGGCCGTGCTCTACGGCAACATCGCCGAGAAGGGCTGCATCGTCAAGACCGCCGGTGTGGACGAGTCCATCTGGAAGTTCACCGGCAAGGCCCGCGTGTACGAAAGTCAGGAAGATGCCGTTGAAGGCATCCTGGGCGAGGAAGTGCAAGCCGGTGATGTGGTCATCATCCGCTACGAAGGTCCCAAGGGCGGCCCGGGTATGCAGGAAATGCTCTACCCCACGTCCTACCTGAAGAGCCGTGGCCTGGGCAAGGAATGCGCACTGCTGACCGACGGTCGCTTCTCGGGTGGCACCTCGGGCCTGTCGATTGGCCACGCCTCGCCGGAAGCGGCCCAGGGCGGCGCCATCGGCCTGGTTGAAGACGGTGACACCATCGAGATCGACATTCCGAACCGCCGCATCCATCTGGCCATCAGCGACGCCTCCATGGCCGCTCGCCGTGCCGCCATGGAGGCCAAGGGCTCGGCCGCCTGGAAGCCCGCCAACCGTGAGCGCGTGGTCTCGGCCGCGTTGCAGGCCTACGCCCTGATGACGACCTCGGCCGACACCGGCGCCGTGCGCGACATCACCCAGCTTCAGCGCTGAGCGTCAGGTGGCGGGCGGCTCAGCCGTTTCAGCTGAGCCGCTGCCATCGCGCCATACATCGGCGGGCTGATCAGCCGCGACACGCCACTGGCGACCACACTGCAGGCCATGAGACTGAGCACCAGTCCATGGCCTTCGATCATTTCCATCACGATGATGAAGGCCGTGATCGGGGCCTGCGTCACGGCCGCCAGAAAACCGGCCATGCCCAGCGCGATCAGCGCGGGCGTGTTCAGGTGCCCGGTCAGCTGGGCGATCTCGTTGCCGATGCCCGCACCCAAGGCGAGGGCGGGTGCGAACACGCCACCAGGGACACCACTCCACGCCGACAGCCAGGTGGCGATGAAGCGCAAGGGCACATAAAACCCATTGGTCGGGTCTTGGCCTTCGAGCAGGGCGCGCGTGGCGTCGTAGCCGCTGCCCGACGAGGCGCCCTGGCTGACCACCCCGATGATGGCCACGGCCAGCCCGCAGCCCGCCGCAAAGCGCACCGGGTAGCGTTGCCGCCACCGACTGAAACGATCGGTGCCGCCGCGCGCGGCCTGCACCAGCAGGCGCGCAAACAAACCGCCCAACAAGCCCGTGGCCACCGCGATCAACAGGCCGGGCCACAGCGCCGACCAGCCAAAGTCCCCCACCGAGATCTGACCGAAATAGCTGACGTTGCCGAACACCGACATGCCGATCAGGCCCGCCAGCACGATGGCCGCGATCAACAGGCCGCTGGAGCGATGCTCGGGGCGGCGTGACAGCTCTTCGATGGCGAACATGACCCCGCCCAGGGGGGTGTTGAACGCCGCCGCAATGCCCGCAGCGCCGCCAGCCACGATCAGGCCATGGTCGTTGATGCTGCTGCGCTGGGGCAACCAGTGGCGGGCGGCGTGCATGATGCCGGCGCCCACCTGAACCGACGGGCCTTCACGGCCCGTGGCCAGGCCAGCCAACAGGCCGCCCACCGTGAGCACGATCTTGGCTGCCGCCAGCTTCAGCGAAATGAAGAGGTGACGTTGCCCGGGAGGCGTCTGCACATCAAGCGCGGCCAGCACCTGGGGAATGCCCGAGCCCGCCGCACCGGCAAAATAGCGGTTAGTACACCACACCAGGGCAGCGGTCACCGCCGGTGTCCAAGCCAAAGCCAGCCAGGGCGAGTATGCTGTCAGCGCGAAAAATGCGGCCAGTGCATGTTCGCTCAGCCAGGTCAGCAGCACGACGCTCAGACCCGCCAGGGTGGCAAAGCTCAGCACCACTGCGCGCGCGGCCCAGGGGCGCCAATCGGCCAGTTCCTTGGCGTGTTCGGCGGTCTCGTCAGGTGGGGTGTCGGGCGGCGTCATGTTTCATTCACTACAGGTTTTCATGTCCAGACTCAGCCTTCCGTCAGATTCCGAGTCCGATTCGGTGGCGCTCGCCCCGGAGGCTGCCATCGTCTTGCGGCAGTTCCGCGTGGTGTTCAACGCCGTCAAGTCTCACTTCCAGCGTGTCGAGTCCCAGTCCGGGCTGGGCGGGGCGCAGTTGTGGGCGCTGAGCATTGTGTCGCGCCACGCCGGTACCGAGGTGGGTGCGCTGGCGCACGCCATGGACATCCACCAGTCCACAGCGAGCAACCTGGTACGCGCTCTGGTGAAAAAGGGTCTGATCCGCAGCGCGCGCGACGAGGACGACCGTCGGGTCGTGCACCTCCATGCCACGCCGGAAGGCCATGCCTTGCTGACCAACACCCACGGGCCTTTCGCAGGCTTGTTGCCCGATGCCTTGCAGCGGCTTGATGCCGACACCTTGGCGCGTTTGCATGCGGATCTGGGTCAACTGATTGCCCAGCTCGGCGTGGAAGAGGTCGGGGTGGCTGCACAAACACCCTTGGCTGAGCTGTGAAAGCATTTGTCACAATATAATGGCGAGGTAACGAAGGCGCGAACCCGCGTCGTTGCAACACCAGTGATATGGAGTGTCTTGAAGGGCCTGCTTCACCGCAGGCCCTTTTTTTTTGCTTCATCATCTTGAAACATGTACATTTGCACAAATGTAATTGCATGAGCAAGGCGTGTCGATATCGAATGAGGAGAAGCACATGATCAAAGTGGGATTGGTAGGCTACGGCAAGGCTGGGCAGGCGGTTGCGGAGGTTCTCAGGCAGGATCCCCGGTTCGACCTGGTCTGGATTGCCAAGCGCAACCCGGTACCGGAAGGGCAGCCGCAGCCGCTGGGACTGCCTGTTTTCGCGATGTCGCAGGGCAACTTCGGCGAGTGGCTGGACGCCCATCCGGTCGATGCCCTGGTTGACTTCTCGACGGCCGAGTCGATTCACCTCTACGGCGAGGAGGTTCGCAAGCGCCACCTCACCTTGGTCAGCGCCATCTCCGCCTACAGCGATGAGGACTTGGCCTACGCCCGCACCCTGGGCGAGCAGGCCCGCGTGCTGTGCTCGCCCAACATCACGCTGGGCATCAACTTCCTGATCCTGTCGGCGCGCATGCTGCGTGGCATCGCGCCGTTTGCGGATGTCGAGATCCTGGAGCAGCATTTCCGCGAGAAGCCCGAGGTGTCCGGCACCGCCCGCAAGATCGCCCAGAGCCTGGAGTTGGAGGATGGCCGCATCACCTCCTTGCGCCTGGGCGGCATCGTCGGGGTGCACGAGGTCATCTTCGGCTTTCCATATCAGACCGTGCGCATCACCCACGAATCCATCCGTCGCGAGGCCTTCGGGACCGGCGCGGCCTTTGCACTGGGCGAACTCAGCAAGCGACCCCACGGCTTCTACACCTTCGACGATCTGCTCATGCGCATGATCCGCGAGCAGTTGACGCAGCCGGAGGCTGGCCCGTCGTCCTGATGACGCGAACGGTCGCAGACTTGCGCTATCGTTCGGGCCATGCTGATTCACCCTCAATTCGATCCGATCGCCATTGCCCTGGGGCCGCTCAAGGTGCACTGGTACGGGCTGACCTACCTGGCGGCCTTTGCCCTGTTCTACCTGCTGGCCAGTGCCCGGGCCAAGCAACCCTTCTTCGCGCAACGCGGGTGGGATCGCCAGATGGTCGAAGACGTGCTGTTCTTCGGCGTGATGGGGGTCGTGCTCGGGGGGCGCCTGGGTTATGTGCTGTTCTACAAGCCCGGCTATTACTTCAGCCATCCGTCCGAGATCCTCGCCGTGTGGCAAGGGGGCATGGCCTTTCACGGGGGCCTGCTGGGCGTGATCACGGCGCTGGCCATCTATGCCAAGCGTCAGGGCCGACACTTTTTCGAGGTCGCCGACCTGGTGGCGCCCTGTGTGCCCATCGGTCTGGCGGCCGGCCGGTTCGGCAACTTCATGAACGGGGAGTTGTGGGGGCGGGCGGCCGATCCCAGTTTGCCCTGGGCCATGGTCTTCCCTCAATCCGGCACGGACATCGCTCGTCATCCCTCGCAGCTTTATCAGTTCGGCCTGGAGGGCGTGCTGCTGTTCGTGCTGCTGTGGCTGTATGCGCGCCGTGCGCGTCCTCTGGGCGCGGTGTCGGGCATGTTCCTGATGGGCTATGGCGTGTTCCGCTTCACGGCCGAGTACTTCCGCGAGCCCGACAGCTTTCTGGGCTTGCTCACCTTCAACATGAGCATGGGCCAGTGGCTGTGCGTCCCCATGATCCTGGTGGGTGCGCTGTTTTGGGGCATGGCGCAAAAAAACGCCTTCCGATCCGAAGACCGAAAGGCGTAAAGAGGTCGGCGGTATTTTCGCGGACCGCAGACCCCCGCTGAGGAAGACCACCCGGCTCTGGCGAATCAGGTGATCGACGGGGATCATGCAAGCCATGTGCCAGGCACCTTGACTGCAGCGGACGTTCTGCTCAGGCCGCCTGACGGTCGGCCACGCCGTGCCGCGTGTACAGAAAGTCCAGCACCGCCTTGCGACAGGCGATGTAAGTGGGGTCCTCGGCCAGTGCCACGCGGTTGCGCGGGCGCGCCAGGGGCACGGGCAGCACCTCGCCAATCGTGGCGGCCGGACCGTTGCTCATCATCACTATGCGGTCCGACAGCAGCACTGCCTCGTCCACATCGTGCGTCACCATCACCACGGTGCAGTGCGCCTTGGCCACGATCTTGAGCAGCTCGTCTTGCAGGTGGGCGCGGGTGAGGGCGTCCAGGGCGCCAAAGGGCTCGTCCATCAGCAGCACCTTGGGCTCCATGGCCAGCGCTCGGGCGATGCCCACGCGCTGCTTCATGCCGCCCGAGATCTCGTGCGGTCGCTTGTGCGTGGCGTGGCTCATGCCGACCAGCGCCAGGGCGTCGGCCACGCGCTGCTTGAGTTGCTCCTTGCTTTCTTTGCCGCCGAACACCCGCTCCACCGCCAGGTAGACGTTGTCGTGGCAGCTCAGCCAGGGCAACAGCGAGTGGTTTTGGAAGACCACCGCCCGCTCCGGCCCAGGGCCAGCGATCTCGCGGCCATCGCAGATCAGCCCGCCCTGCGTGGGCGTCAGCAGGCCAGCGATCAGGTTGAGCAAGGTGGACTTGCCGCAACCCGAGTGACCGATCAGGGTGATGAACTCGCCCTTGGCAATGCCCAGGTTGATGTCACTGAGGGCATGGAAGCGACCCTTTTTGGTGTGGAACACCATTTCGGCGCGATGGATGTCGATGAATTGGGTCATCACGTGCTCCTGTGAGGGTTCAGGTCATTCAAAGCTGAAACGCTTGGCGATGGCCACCAGCCCCTGCTCCAGCAGCAGGCCGACGATGCCGATCACGAAAATGGCGATCAGGATGTGCTGGACATTGAGGTTGTTCCACTCGTCCCACACCCAGAAGCCAATGCCCACGCCACCGGTCAGCATCTCGGCCGCCACGATCACCAGCCAGGCCGTGCCCACCGACAGGCGCACACCCGTCAGCATGTAAGGCAGCACCGAGGGCAGCAGGATCTTGGTGGTGATCTTCCACTCGCTCAGGTTCAGCACCTTGGCCACGTTCAGGTAGTCCTCGGGCACGCGTTGCACACCCACGGCGGTGTTGATGATCATCGGCCAGATCGAGCAGATGAAGATCGTCCAGATGGCCGCGGGGTCGGCCGACTTGAACACCAGCAGGCCAATCGGCAACCAGGCCAGGGGTGAGACCGGACGCAGCAGGCTGATGATGGGGTTGAGCATGCTGCTGGCAATCTGCGAGCGTCCGATCAGAAAGCCCAGGGGGATCCCGACGAGCGCCGCCAGACCGAAGCCGATGCCCACGCGCTGCAGCGAGAACAGGATGTTCCAGCCGATGCCTTGGTCATTCGGCCCGTTGCTGTAGAACGGATCGGCGAACAGCTCGACGGCAGCCTGCCAGGTTGCCAGCGGCGTGGGGAAGGTGCTGCTGTTGTGCGTCAGCAGGGCCCACACGCCGATCAGCAGGGCGATGCCTGCCAGCGGGGAGACCGTGCGCAAGGCCCACCCCACCCAGTCCACCGGCGGTTTGGCGGGAGATGACCCAGAGGCCGGCGCCGCCTTCTGTACGGGCGCAGGCGCGATCTGCGCGGGGGAGGCGGCTGTCGCCGGCACGGCGTCATCGACCTCCGAGGGGCTGTGAAAGACGGCACTGACCATGATGGGCTCCTTTCAGTCTCAGGCTTTGATGGCGAAGCTGTCGGCGTACTTGGCCGGGTCCTTGCCCGTCCAGACCACGCCATCGATCAACTTGCTGGTGCGCATCGGGTCCTTGGGCACCGAGATGCCCAGACCGCTGGCGGCCTGCTTGTACAACTCGATCTGGTTGATCTGCTTGGCCACACCCAGGTAGTCCGGGTGTGCCTTCAGCAGGCCCCAGCGCTTGTGCTGTGTCAGGAACCACATGCCATCCGACAGGTAGGGGAAGTTCACCTTGCCGTCGTTGAAGAACTTCATGTGGTTGGGGTCGTCCCAGGTCTTGCCCATGCCGTTCTGGTAACGGCCCAGGATGCGCTGGTTGATCGCATCAACGCCCGTGTTCACGTACGACTTCGCCGCGATCGTCTCGGCCATCTTGAGCTTGTTCTGCAGGCCGGCGTCGATCCAGCGACCGGCTTCCAGCACCGCCATCATCACGGCGCGGGCGGTGTTCGGGTACTGCTTGACGAACTCGCCCGTGCAGCCCAGCACCTTCTCGGGGTGGTCCTGCCAGATGTCCTGTGTCGTGTTGGCTGTCACCCCGATGCCGTCCATGATCGCGCGGTGGTTCCACGGTTCGCCCACGCAGAAGCCGTCCATGTTGCCCACGCGCATGTTGGCCACCATCTGCGGCGGTGGGACCGTGATCAGCTTGGCGCTCGACAGCGGATTGATGCCCGCGGCCGCCAGCCAGTAGTGCATCCACATCGCGTGCGTGCCGGTGGGGAAGGTGCCCGCAAAGGTGTACTCGCGCTTCTCGCGCGCCATCAGCTTGGCCAGCGAGGGCCCGTCGACCGCACCCTTCGAGGCCAGCGCCTTCGACAGCGTGATGGCCTGCCCGTTGTTGTTCAGACCCATCAACACGGCCATGTCCTTCTTGGGGCCGCCAATGCCCAGGTGCACGCCATAGACCAGGCCGTACAGCACATGGGCCATGTGCAGGTCGCCGTTGACGAGCTTGTCGCGCACGCCGGCCCACGAGGCCTCCTTGGTCGGGATGATCTTGACGCCGTACTTCTTGTCGAAGCCCAGCACCGAGGCCATCACCACCGAGGCGCAATCGGTCAGCGGAATGAAGCCGATCTTCACCTCGGTCAGCTCGGGCTTGTCCGAGCCTGCGGCCCAGACGGCGGACTGCAGTCCGGGCACAGCGCCCACTGCGCCGGCAGCGGCTGCGCTCTTCAAGATGGTGCGGCGCGTCATTTTCAGATCCTGGGTGTTCATGGTGCAAGACTTTCCCTGTGGACAAACAAAAAAGGTGCCATCCGTCGCGCAGGCTCATCCTTGGATGGGCACACGCGTCAGAAGACACCTTTGTCGGAAGCGAGGCAGCCCGTCTTCGGGCCACCAAGACTGCAAAATCGCCGTTGACTTTGCTTGCAAGGGTTAAAGCAAACCCTGTGCCAGGTCGTTTGCGGGGCCGCAGCACCGCTGAGCGGCCGATGAAGCGGCGGCCTGCCTTGTGCTGGTGCATCCGCACGCCAAGCTGGGGCAGAGCGACTCACCCCAGCAGGTCTGCAGCATCAATCAGGCGCTGCGCCACCTCCACCAGCTTCAAGCCCTTGTCCATGGCGGCCTTGCGCAGGCGCGCGTGCGCCTGCGGTTCGGTCAGTCCCTGGCGGCTCATCAACAGACCCTTGGCGCGGTCCAGCACCTTGCGGTCGGCCAACTCCGAGCGTGCATCCGCCAGTTCCCGGCGCAGAGCCTCTTCCATCTCGAAGCGCGCCATCGCCACATCGAGCACCGGCTTGATGCGCTCGGCAGGTGTGCCCGCCGCCACATAGGCCGACACACCCGCCGCCACCGCCTTGCGCAGGTAGGCCGTGTCCTCGTCACCCGAGAACATCACGATCGGGCGACGCTCATCGCGCGTGGCCATCACCACGTGCTCCAGGATGTCGCGCCCTTGCGACTCGGCATCCACCACGATCAGATCGGGCTGAATCTGCCCGATGCGCTCGGGCAGAAAGGCATCGCCGGGCAAAGTGGCCACCACGTTGTAGCCCGCTTCCAGCAAGGCAAGGCGCAGCACCCGGGCGCGTTCGACCTCGGCCTGCTCCTCGTCATCCGGTTCGGCAGACAAGGACAAAGGCAGGACGATCACCACACGCAGGCTGGCCAGATTCGCATTCATGACGTCATCGCATGCAACAACTGCGCCCGGAAGCTGGTGTTTCACGCTTGGGCGTGGCGAGAACAGGTGGGTCCCCTACACTGGTGGGATGTCGTCCACGTCCGCCACCTTGAACGCCCCCTTGCCTGCTGACTTGAAGCGCCCCTGCCTCATCCTGGGGGTCGAGTCCTCCTGTGATGAGACTGGCCTCGCGCTGGTGCAACTGCCATCCGAGGGCGAGCCCCGCCTGCTGGCGCACGCGCTCCACAGTCAGATCGACATGCACCAGGCCTACGGCGGCGTGGTGCCCGAGCTGGCTTCGCGCGATCACATCCGCCGCGTCGTGCCACTGGCGCGCCAGGTGCTCGCCGAGTCCGGCCAAACGCTCGCCGACATCGACGTGGTCGCCTACACACGCGGCCCCGGCCTGGCCGGCGCCTTGCTGGTCGGTGCCGGCATGGCCTGCGCCCTGGGCACCGCCTTGAACAAGCCGCTGCTCGGCGTGCACCACCTCGAAGGCCACCTGCTGTCGCCTTTCCTCTCGGTGGATCCGCCCGAGTTCCCCTTCGTCGCTTTGCTCGTGTCCGGCGGCCACACCCAGTTGATGCGTGTCGATGGGGTGGGGCGCTACGAGATGCTGGGCGAGACGGTGGACGACGCCGCTGGCGAGGCCTTTGACAAGTCCGCCAAGTTGATGGGCCTGCCTTACCCAGGTGGTCCCCACCTCTCGCGCCTGGCCGAGTCGGGCGACCCGAGCTCGTTCGACTTGCCTCGCCCGATGCTGCACAGTGGCAACCTAGATTTCTCGTTCGCGGGCCTGAAAACCGCCGTGCGCACCCATCTGGTGCGTCTGGGCTGGCTGGACCGTCCCGACCTGCTCGCCACGCCCGAGGCGCAGCCCGTGCTGGCTAATCTGGCGGCCTCCACCCAGGCCGCCATCGTCGAGGTGCTGGTCAAGAAGGTATTGCTGGCGCTGAAGTCCACCGGCCTCAAGCGTGTGGTCGTCGCCGGCGGCGTCGGGGCCAACCGCCTGCTGCGTGCCCAGTTGGACCAGGCCTGCGCCCGCCGCCAGATCCGCGTGCACTATCCCGAGATGCACCTGTGCACCGACAACGGCGCCATGATTGCCCTGGCCGCAGCCATGCGCATCCAGAGTGGGCAGGCGCGCCTCAGCACCGAGCCCACCTTCGACGTCAAGCCTCGCTGGGATTTGTCCAGCATCTGACTTCTTGCTATACTCGCAGGCTTGCTGCCTTGAAAAGGGTGGCGAATCTCGCACGACCTGGGTCGGTTTCACCCGGAGTCGCAAGTCCAACGCAGAAACCAAAGGCGGTTGATCAACGATCGACGCCCCAGGTCTGCACATGTTTTCAAGGAAACACCATGTCCGTCGCAGACATCAACACCGCCGCCATCGTCAAGGACAACGCTCGTAGCGCCAACGACACCGGCTCTCCCGAAGTGCAAGTGGCCTTGCTGACCGCTCGCATCGTCGAACTGACCCCCCACTTCAAGGCCAACAAGAAGGACCACCACGGTCGTCGCGGCCTGCTGCGCATGGTCAGCCGTCGTCGCAAGCTGCTGGACTACCTCAAGTCCAAGGATGCCGACCGTTACGTCGCCCTGATCCAGAAGCTGGGCCTGCGCAAGTAAGCACCGCATGACGACAAAAAGCCTGTCTGGATCCTCCAGCACAGGCTTTTTGTTTTTTAACGCCAGCCACTCGACTCCTGCGAACGCTGTGTCATTCCAACGAGGCTGAGGTCTCAACCTCGCTGGAATGGCATCGCGATTGAGTGACGGCACCCCTGACGGGCGGCATGTGTTGCCCGTTCAACCCAACCGGAGAACTCATCCATGACCATGTTCAACAAAGTCACCAAGACCTTCCAATGGGGCAAGCACACCGTCACGATGGAGACGGGTGAAATCGCCCGTCAAGCCACCGGCGCCGTGCTGGTCGACATCGAAGGCACCGTCGTGCTGGCCACCGTCGTGTGCGCCAAGACCGCCAAGCCTGGCCAGGACTTCTTCCCCCTGACCGTCGACTACCTCGAAAAGACCTACGCCGCCGGCAAGATCCCTGGCAGCTTCTTCAAGCGCGAAGCCAAGCCTTCCGAGTTTGAAACCCTGACCTCGCGTCTGATCGACCGCCCCATCCGCCCGCTGTTCCCCGAAGGCTTCTACAACGAAGTCCAGCTGGTCATTCACGTGGTCTCGCTGAACCCCGAAGTGTCGGCCGACATCGCCGCCATGATCGCCTCCAGCGCCGCGCTGTCGATCTCCGGCATCCCGTTCAACGGTCCTATCGGTGCCGCTCGCGTGGGCTACATCAACGGTGAATACGTGCTGAACCCCAGCATCACCGAGATCGCCAACTCCAAGATGGACCTGATCGTCGCCGGCACCGAAACCGCCGTGCTGATGGTCGAGTCCGAAGCCGACCAACTGTCGGAAGACGTGATGCTGGGTGGTGTGGTGTTCGGTCACGAGCAAGGCAACATCGCCATCAACGCCATCCACGAACTGGTGCGCGACGCTGGCAAGCCGGCCTGGGACTGGCAGCCTCCCGCCAAGGACGAGGCCTTCATCTCCAAGGTCAACGAGCTGGCCGAAGGCCCGCTGCGCGCTGCCTACCAGATCCGCTCCAAGCAAGCCCGTACGCAAGCTTGCCGCGCCGCTTACGCCGAAGTGAAGGCCGCCCTGACTGCCGAAGGCATCGCCTTCGACGCCGTCAAGGTCGAAAGCATGATGTTCGACATCGAAGCCAAGATCGTGCGCAGCCAGATCCTGGCCGGTGAGCCCCGCATCGACGGCCGCGACACTCGCACCGTGCGCCCTATCGAGATCCGCACCGGCGTGCTGCCGCGCGTCCACGGCTCGGCCCTGTTCACCCGCGGTGAAACCCAGGCCTTGGTTGTCGCCACCCTCGGTACCGAGCAAGACGCCCAGCGCATCGACGCCCTGACCGGCGACTTCCGCGACACCTTCCTGTTCCACTACAACATGCCTCCGTTCGCCACCGGCGAAACGGGTCGTGTCGGCTCGCCCAAGCGTCGCGAAATCGGCCACGGCCGTCTGGCCAAGCGCGCCCTGGTGCCGCTGCTGCCCCCGAAGGAAGAGTTCGCCTACACCCTGCGCGTGGTCTCTGAAATCACCGAGTCCAACGGTTCCTCGTCGATGGCTTCGGTCTGCGGCGGCTGCCTGGCCATGATGGACGCTGGCGTCCCGATGAAGGCCCACGTGGCCGGCATCGCCATGGGCCTGATCAAGGAAGGCAACAAGTTCGCCGTCCTGACCGACATCCTGGGTGACGAAGATCACCTCGGCGACATGGACTTCAAGGTGGCCGGCACCACCGGTGGCATCACCGCCCTGCAGATGGACATCAAGATCCAGGGCATCACCAAGGAAATCATGCAGGTCGCCCTGGCTCAGGCCAAGGAAGCCCGTCTGCACATCCTGGGCAAGATGACCGAAGCCATGGCCGGCGCCAACACCGAAGTCTCGGAGTTCGCTCCCCGCCTGTACACCCTCAAGATCAACCCCGAGAAGATCCGTGACGTGATCGGCAAGGGCGGCGCCACCATCCGTGGCCTGTGCGAGGAAACCGGCTGCCAGATCAACATCGCTGAAGACGGTGTCATCACCATCGCTTCGACCGACGCTGGCAAGGCTGACTTCGCGATCCAGCGCATCAACGAGATCACCGCTGAAGTGGAAATCGGCAAGACCTATGAAGGCGCCGTCACCAAGCTGTTCGACTTCGGTGCTCTGGTCAACCTGCTGCCCGGCAAGGACGGTCTGCTGCACATCAGCCAGATCGCCCACGAGCGCGTTGAGAACGTCTCCGACTATCTGAAGGAAGGCCAGATCGTCAAGGTCAAGGTTCTCGAAACCGACGAGAAGGGTCGCGTCAAGCTGTCCATGAAGGCCCTGCTGGAGCGTCCGGAAGGCATGCCTGAGCGTGAAGAGCGTGGCGACCGCGGTGACCGTGGCTCGCGTGGCGACCGTGGCCCCCGTGGTGATCGCGGCGACCGCGGTGACCGTGGCGAGCGCCGTGAGCGCGCCCCCCGTGCCGAGCAGCAGCCTGCCGAGCAAGGCGAGGGCGGTGCCGCTCAGGAACAGCAACAACAGCAGCAATGAGCGTCATGAAGAAACTGGTCGTTGGCAACTGGAAGATGCACGGTAGCCGTGCCTTCAATGCAGAGCTGATTCAGGGTCTTCTGGTGGCCGACCTGGCCACCACGGCGCCCAATGCGGACGTGGCGGTGTGCCCGCCCTTCGTGTTCCTGGCGGATGTGGCCGATGCCCTGCAAGGCACGGCCATCGCCGTCGGCACGCAAGACATCTCGGCGCAGACCCAGGGTGCGTACACCGGTGAAGTCGCGGGGCCCATGATCCGTGAATTCGGCGCCACCTACGCCATCGTGGGGCACTCCGAGCGTCGCAGCTACCACGGCGAAAGCGACCAGCTGGTCGCCGACAAGGCCAAGGCCGCGCTCGCGCACGGTCTGGTGCCCATCGTCTGCGTCGGTGAAACGCTGGCCGAACGTGAGGCCAACCAGACCGAAGCCGTCGTGGGTCGCCAACTGCAAGCCGTCATCGACACCCTGGGCGCCGACATCGCCCGCGTTGTGGTGGCGTACGAACCCGTCTGGGCCATCGGCACCGGCAAGACGGCCTCGCCCGCTCAGGCGCAGGCGGTGCATGCTGGCCTGCGCGCGCAACTGGCCCAGGCCACGTCGAGCGCGGCAGACATCCCCCTGCTGTACGGCGGCAGCGTCAAGCCCGACAACGCGGTCGAGCTGTTCTCGCAGCCTGACATCAACGGCGGCCTCATCGGTGGCGCCGCCCTCAAGGCGGCTGACTTTGCTGCCATCGCGCGCGCTGCCTGAACGGTGTCGCGACTAGATTGACTCTGGAGTTTCATTCATGCAACAAACCTTGATGACCCTGGTGCTGCTGCTGCAGGTGCTCTCCGCGCTGGCCATGATCGGCTTGGTGCTGGTGCAGCACGGCAAGGGCGCCGACATGGGCGCTTCCTTTGGCAGTGGTGCTTCCGGTAGCCTGTTTGGCGCCACCGGTAGCGCCAACTTCCTGTCTCGCTCTACGGCTGTGGCGGCCACGATCTTCTTCGTGTCGACCCTGGCGCTGGCCTACTTTGGCAACCTGCGTGGCGCAGCGTCGCAAGGCGCCAGCATCCTGGAGCAGGCGGCCTCCGCGCCGGTTGCTGCTTCGGTGCCGTCTGCTCCGGCTTCCGGTGCGGCGTTGATCCCGACCAAGTGATGAATCTCATGCCCAGTTTGTAGGGCATGGTTCATTGGACTTGTTTTTCGGTTTAGAATATGAGTCTTCGGGGAGCAAGCCTCAAGCAAGCCGAAGCAAACAACGAGCGAACCCAAAAGGTTCAACGGCCGACGTGGTGAAATTGGTAGACACGCTATCTTGAGGGGGTAGTGGCGAAAGCTGTGCGAGTTCGAGTCTCGCCGTCGGCACCATAAGATTTCTAAACGAGTCTTTGCACCACACCATGATCAGCATCGGTAATTCTTTCCACGCTGATCAGATGGCAGTGGCATTTGCCCCACAAGGCAGGTGCCCGTGGTGTGAGGTGCTCCAGTGGGCGCGCTTTGGTTGATGTCACATCAGGTTCATCCTGATGGTCATGAAGCCTGGCGCGCTTTTCTTTTGTCCGTGTGGTCCAATCACACAATTTGTTCCATCTGAGGCCCCACATCATGATGAACATTGAGCAATACCTGCCGGTCATCCTCTTCATTCTGGTTGGCGTCGGCGTCGGTGTCGCCCCCCAACTGCTGGGCTTCCTGCTCGGCCCTCGTCGCCCTGACGAGGCCAAGAACTCCCCCTATGAATGCGGCTTCGAAGCTTTCGAAGACGCCCGGATGAAGTTCGATGTGCGCTACTACCTGGTCGCCATCCTCTTCATCTTGTTCGACCTGGAAATCGCGTTCCTGTTCCCTTGGGCTGTGGCGCTCAAGGAAGTGGGCATGCCAGGCTTCCTGACCGTCATGCTCTTCCTGGGCATCCTGGTCGTGGGCTTCGTCTACGAATGGAAGAAGGGTGCGCTCGACTGGGAGTGATCCCGTCTCGCTCGTCCCCCACAGGAATCTGAAGAGGTAATACACATGGGTATCGAAGGCGTCTTCAAAGAGGGCTTCATCACCACGTCGGCCGACACGCTGATCAACTGGTCCAAGACCGGTTCGCTCTGGCCGATGACGTTTGGTCTGGCCTGTTGCGCGGTCGAGATGATGCACGCCGGTGCGGCGCGCTACGACATCGACCGCTTTGGCATGTTGTTCCGTCCCAGCCCCCGTCAGTCCGACCTGATGATCGTGGCCGGCACGCTGTGCAACAAGATGGCACCGGCCCTGCGCAAGGTGTACGACCAGATGGCCGAACCCCGCTGGGTGCTGTCCATGGGCTCCTGCGCCAACGGCGGTGGCTACTACCACTACAGCTACTCGGTGGTGCGCGGTTGCGACCGCATCGTGCCGGTGGACGTGTACGTGCCGGGCTGCCCCCCGACGGCTGAAGCGCTGCTCTACGGCATCCTGCAACTGCAGGCCAAGATCCGCCGCGAAAACACCATTGCCCGCTGATCAGGAGCCATTGCATGAGCCAGAAACTCGCCAACCTGCAAGCCACCCTGGAACGCATCCTGGGCGACAAGATCAAGCGCCTGGACAGCATCAAGGGTGAACTGACCCTGACGGTGTCCGCCGCCGACTACCACGACATCTGCCTGACCCTGCGCGACCACGCCGAGCTGAAGTTCGAGATGTTGGTCGACCTGTGCGGCATGGACTACTCCACCTACAAGGACGGCGGCCCCAGCATCTACGCCGATGGGCCGCGCTTTTGCGCCGTCACGCACCTGCTGTCGGTCAGCAAGAACTGGCGCCTGCGCCTGAAGGCCTTTGCCCCGGACGACGACTTCCCCGTGCTGGCCTCGGTCACCGATGTGTGGAACAGCGCCAACTGGTTCGAGCGCGAAGCCTTCGACCTGTACGGCATCATCTTCGACGGTCACAACGACCTGCGCCGCATCCTGACGGACTACGGCTTCATCGGTCACCCCTTCCGCAAGGACTTCCCGACGACCGGCTACGTCGAAATGACTTACGACGAAGCGCAAAAGCGCGTGGTCTACCAGCCCGTCACCATCGAGCCGCGCGAGATCACCCCGCGCATCATCCGCGAAGACAACTACGGTGGTCTCCACTGATGCACAAGGCCTGAGTCATGTCAGAAATCAAGAACTACACCCTGAACTTCGGTCCGCAGCACCCGGCCGCGCACGGCGTGCTGCGTCTGATCCTCGAGCTGGACGGCGAAGTCATCCAACGTGCCGACCCGCACATTGGCCTGCTGCACCGGGCCACTGAAAAGCTGGCCGAGTCCAAGACCTTCATCCAGTCGCTGCCCTACATGGACCGACTGGATTACGTGTCGATGATGTGCAACGAGCACGCTTACTGCCTGGCCGTCGAGAAGATGATGGGCATTGAGGTGCCGATCCGCGCCCAGTACATCCGTGTGATGTTCGCCGAAATCACCCGCGTGCTGAACCACCTGCTGTGGTTGGGCTGCCATGGTTTCGACTGCGGCGCCATGAACATCCTGATCTACTGCTTCCGTGAGCGCGAAGACCTCTTCGACATGTACGAAGCCGTGTCGGGCGCCCGCATGCACGCGGCCTACTTCCGTCCGGGTGGCGTCTACCGCGACCTGCCGGACACCATGCCGCAGTACAAGGTCAGCAAGATCAAGAACGCCAAGACGATCGCTCGCATGAACGAGAACCGTCAAGGCTCGCTGCTCGACTTCATCGACGACTTCACCCAGCGTTTCCCCAAGCTGGTGGACGAATACGAAACCCTGCTGACCGACAACCGCATCTGGAAGCAGCGTACCGTCGGCATCGGTGTGGTGTCGCCTGAGCGCGCCCTGCAAATGGGCCTGACCGGCGCCATGCTGCGTGGCTCGGGCATCGTGTGGGACCTGCGCAAGCACCAGCCGTACGACGTTTACGACAAGCTCGACTTCGACATCCCCGTGGGCACCAATGGCGACTGCTATGACCGCTACGTGGTCCGCGTCGAAGAGTTGCGTCAGTCCAACCGCATCATCAAGCAGTGCGTGGACTGGCTGCGCGCCAACCCGGGCCCGGTCATCACCGACAACCACAAGGTGGCGCCGCCCTCGCGCGTCGAGATGAAGACCTCGATGGAGCAGCTGATTCACCACTTCAAGCTGTTCACCGAAGGCTTTCACGTGCCCGAAGGCGAAGCCTATGCCGCTGTCGAGCACCCCAAGGGCGAATTCGGCATCTACCTGGCTTCCGACGGCGCCAACAAGCCATACCGCCTGAAGATCCGCGCCCCGGGCTTCCCGCACCTGGCTGCCCTCGACGAAATGTCCCGTGGCCACATGCTGGCCGACGCCGTGGCCATCATCGGCACGATGGACATCGTGTTCGGTGAAATCGACCGCTAAGTGACCGAGCAAACCATGCTGAGCGAACAAACCAAAGCGCGCTTCGACCGCGAAATCGCCAAGTACCCAGCTGACCAGCGTCAGTCGGCGGTCATGGCCTGTCTGTCCATCATCCAGCAGGAGCAGGGCTGGGTCTCGCCCGAGGCCGAGCAGGCCATCGCCGATCACATCGGCATGCCCGCCATCGCCGTGCACGAAGTGACCACGTTCTACAACATGTACAACCAAAAGCCTGTCGGCAAGTACAAGTTGAACGTGTGCACCAACCTGCCTTGCCAGTTGCGCAATGGTCAAGGTGCCCTGCAGTACCTGTGCGACAAGCTGGGTGTGGAAGACGGCGGTACCACAGCCGACGGCCTGTTCACCGTGTCGCATTGCGAGTGCCTGGGTGCTTGCGCCGACGCGCCGGTGGCCCTGGTCAACGACCGTCAAATGGTCAGCTTCATGAGCAACGACAAGCTCGACGAGCTGGTCGACGTGCTCAAGGCTCAGGCCAAGTGAGGGTGAGACAAGATGCTTGACCTTTCCAAATTCCAGGCGACCGGCAAGGAAACCGTTTTCCACGGCCGCCATATTGAGCCCCAGATCTACGCCGGCATCGACGGCACCAACTGGCGTCTGAAGGACTACGAAGCCCGCGGCGGTTACGCTGCGCTGCGCAAGATCCTCGGCAAGGACGGCGGCGAAGGCATGACCCAGGATCAGGTCATCGCCGAAGTCAAGGCTTCGTCGCTGCGTGGTCGTGGTGGCGCCGGCTTCCCCACCGGTCTGAAGTGGAGCTTCATGCCCCGCACCTTCCCGGGCCAGAAGTACCTCGTCTGCAACTCCGACGAAGGGGAACCGGGCACGGCCAAGGACCGCGAGATCCTGCGCTACAACCCGCACACCGTCATCGAAGGCATGATCATCGCGGCTTACGCGATGGGCATCACCGTCGGCTACAACTACATCCACGGCGAAATTTTCGAAGCCTACGAGCGTTTCGAAGAAGCCCTGGAAGAAGCCCGTGCCGCCGGCTACCTCGGCAACAACATCATGGGCAGCGACTTCAGCTTCCAGCTGCATGCGCACCATGGTTTCGGCGCCTACATCTGCGGTGAAGAAACCGCACTGCTGGAATCGCTGGAAGGCAAGAAGGGGCAGCCCCGCTTCAAGCCGCCGTTCCCGGCCAGCTTCGGCCTGTACGGCAAGCCGACCACCATCAACAACACCGAAACCTTTGCGGCCGTCCCGTGGATCATCCGCAACGGTGGCGAGGCCTTCCTGGCCGTGGGCAAGCCCAACGCCGGCGGCACCAAGCTGTTCACCGTCAGCGGTGACGTGGAACTTCCTGGCAACTACGAAATCCCGCTGGGCACACCGTTCTCCAAGCTGCTCGAGCTCGCCGGTGGCGTGCGCGGTGGCAAGAAGCTCAAGGCCGTCATCCCCGGTGGTTCGTCGTCGCCCGTCATCCCCGGCCACATCATGATGGACGTGACGATGGACTACGACGCCATCGCCAAGGCCGGCTCCATGTTGGGTTCGGGCGCCGTCATCGTGATGGACGAGACCCGTTGCATGGTCAAGAGCCTGCAGCGCCTGTCCTACTTCTACATGCACGAGTCCTGCGGCCAGTGCACCCCCTGCCGCGAAGGCACGGGCTGGCTGTGGCGCATGGTCGATCGCATCGAAACCGGCCGTGGTCGTCCGGAAGACATCGAACTGCTGGACAACGTGGCCGAGAACATCCAGGGGCGCACCATTTGCGCCCTGGGCGATGCGGCTGCCATGCCGGTGCGCGCCTTCATCAAGCACTATCGCGATGAGTTCGTGCACCACATTGAGCACAAGTCCTGTGTTGTGCCGTCCTACATCTGAACTGGACAACAGTCATGGTTGAAATCGAAATCGACGGACAGAAAGTCCAGTGCCAGGAAGGCAGCATGGTGATGCATGCGGCCGAGCAATCTGGCACCTACATCCCGCACTTCTGCTATCACAAGAAGCTCTCGATCGCTGCGAACTGCCGCATGTGCCTGGTCGACGTCGAGAAGGCGCCCAAGCCCATGCCCGCCTGCGCCACGCCCGTGACGCAAGGCATGATCGTGCGCACCAAGAGCGAGAAGGCCATCAAGGCTCAGCAGAGCGTGATGGAGTTCTTGCTGATCAACCACCCGCTGGATTGCCCGATCTGCGACCAGGGCGGTGAGTGCCAACTGCAAGACCTGGCCGTGGGCTACGGTGGCAGCGCTTCTCGCTACAACGAAGAAAAGCGCGTGGTCTTCCACAAGGAAGTCGGCCCGCTGATCTCGATGGAAGAGATGAGCCGTTGCATCCAGTGCACCCGCTGCGTGCGTTTCGGCCAGGAAGTGGCCGGCGTGATGGAGCTGGGCATGGTCAACCGCGGCGAGCACTCGGAGATCGAGACCTTCGTCGGTCAGACCGTGGACTCCGAACTGTCGGGCAACATGATCGATCTGTGCCCGGTCGGTGCCCTGACGAGCAAGCCTTTCCGCTACAGCGCCCGTACCTGGGAGCTGTCGCGTCGCAAGAGCGTGAGCCCGCACGACTCCACCGGTGCCAACCTGATCGTTCAGGTCAAGGGTGGCAAGGTATTGCGCGTGGTGCCGCTCGAGAACGAAGACGTCAACGAGTGCTGGATCGCCGACCGCGATCGTTTCAGCTACGAAGCCCTTAACAGCGAACAGCGCATCACCAAGCCCATGCTCAAGCAGGGCGGTGAATGGCGCGAAGTCGACTGGACCACAGCCCTGGAATACGTGGCCCAAGGTCTGAAGTGCATCAGCAAGGAACAAGGCGCCAACACGATCGGTGCCTTGGCCACCGAGCACAGCACCGTTGAAGAGCTGTACCTGCTGGCGCAACTGATGCGCGGCCTGGGCTCTGACAACGTCGACACCCGCCTGCGTCAGGCTGACTTCACCACCGGCGCCGGTGCGCGTTGGCTGGGTCTGCCGATTGCCGAGCTGTCCACGCTGGACCGCGCTCTGGTCGTCGGCTCCTTCCTGCGCAAGGACCACCCGCTGTTCGCCTCGCGTTTGCGTCAGGCTACCAAGCGCGGTGCCCAAGTTTCGGCCATCGGCGGCGTGAACGACGACTGGCTGCTGCCCGTCGCCAACCGCGTGACCGTGGCCCCGAGCGCCTGGGTGCAAGCCCTGGCCGACGTTGCCGCAGCCGTGGCGGCCGAAAAGGGCGTGAGCGCCCCGGTCGCAGGCAATGCCACCGAGGCTGCCAAGGCCATCGCCGCGTCGCTGCTGTCCGGCCAACGCGCTGCGGTGCTGCTGGGCAACGCCGCCGTGCAACACCCGCAAGCCTCGTCGCTGCAGGCCCTGGGCCAGTGGATTGCCGAGCAGACCGGCGCCAAGCTGGGCTTCTTCGGTGAGTCGGCCAACTCGGTCGGCGCACAACTGGTCGGTGCCCAGCCTCAACAAGGCGGCCTGAACGCCGGTCAGATGCTGGCTGGCAAGGGTCTGAAGGGCATCGTGCTGCTGGGCGTTGAGCCCGAGTTCGACGCTGCCAACCCCGCTGCCGCCATGGCCGCAGTGCAGGGCGCCGAAATGGTTGTGTCGCTGTCGTCGTTCAAGACCTCGGCGATGAACTACGCCGACTGCATCCTGCCGATCGCAGCGTTTGCCGAAACGTCGGGCACCTTCGTGAACGCCGAAGGTCGCGTGCAGAGCTTCCACGGTTCGGTCAAGCCGCAAGGCGATGCCCGTCCGGCCTGGAAGGTGCTGCGCGTGCTCGGCACGATGCTGGGTCTGGCTGGCTTCGGTTTCGAAACCTCGGAAGAGGTCAAGGCCGCTGCCCTGGGTGACCTGGCTGCGCTGCCTGCCAAGCTGAACAACGCCACCTCGGCCGCCATCACCGTGGGTGCTTCCACCGGTGGTCTGGAGCGTCTGGCCGATGTGCCCATCTACAGCGCTGACGCGCTGGTGCGCCGCGCCCCTGCGCTGCAAGCCACGGCCGATGCGAAGGCGCCGGTCGCAAGCCTGCCGCAAGCCCTGTGGGCCGAACTCGGCCTGGCTGCGGGTGCACAGGTCAAGGTCACGCAAGACGGCGCCTCCGCTGTGTTGCCGGCCGCCCTGGACGCCAGCCTGCCTGCCAACGTCGTGCGTGTGCCGGCCGGCACTGCGGCGACCGCCACCCTAGGTGCTTCTTTCGGCGCGATCCGCGTCGAAAAGGCCTGAAGGGTAGGGGAGACAACAGATGATTGACACCCTGTATAACGCTGGTGCCGCCAACCTGGGCGCAGCCTGGCCCGTGGTCTGGTCGCTGATCAAGATCGTGGCCCTGCTGCTACCACTGCTCGGTTGCGTGGCTTATCTGACCCTGTGGGAGCGCAAGGCGATTGCCTGGTCGCAAATCCGTCCGGGCCCCAACCGCACGGGCCCGCGCGGTCTGCTGCAGCCCATCGCGGACGCCGTCAAGCTGATCTTCAAGGAAGTGATCATCCCGACGGCGGCCAACAAGAGCCTGTTCTTCCTGGGCCCGATCATGACCATCATGCCGGCACTCGCCGCATGGGCCGTCATCCCCTTCGGTCCGGAAGTCGCGCTGGCCAACGTCAACGCCGGCCTGCTGTTCCTGATGGCCATCACCTCGCTGGAAGTCTATGGCGTGATCATCGCCGGCTGGGCCTCCAACTCGAAGTACGCCTTCCTGGGCGCCATCCGCGCCTCGGCCCAGATGGTGTCCTACGAAATCGCGATGGGCTTCTGCTTCGTGATCGTGCTGATGACCGCCGGCTCGCTCAATATGACCGACATCGTGCTGAGCCAGGACAAGGGTCAGTTCGCGGACATGGGCCTGAACTTCCTGTCCTGGAACTGGTTGCCACTGCTGCCGATCGTGGTCGTGTACTTCATCTCCGGCCTGGCCGAAACCAACCGTCACCCCTTCGACGTGGTGGAAGGCGAGTCGGAAATCGTGGCCGGTCACATGATCGAGTACTCGGGCATGTCGTTTGCGATGTTCTTCCTGGCTGAATACGCCAACATGATCCTGGTCTCGACCCTGTGCGCGATCATGTTCTTCGGCGGCTGGCTGCCCCCGATCGAAGCCCTGAGCTTCATCCCGGGCTGGATCTGGCTGGGCATCAAGGCTTTCATCATCGTGACGATGTTCCTGTGGGTGCGTGCTTCGTTCCCCCGCTTCCGCTACGACCAGATCATGCGTCTGGGCTGGAAGATCTTCATCCCCATCACGCTGATCTGGCTGGTGATCGTCGGCGGCTGGATGATGTCGCCCTGGAACATCTGGAAATAAGGGGCCATTGAAATGTCTGCTACGTCCCTCAAAGAGTTCGTTTCCAGCTTCTTCCTGCTGGAAATGTTCAAAGGTCTGGCGCTGACCGGGCGCCACTTCCTGAAGCCGCACATCACCGTGCAGTTCCCGGAAGAAAAGACCCCGCTGTCGCCCCGCTTCCGCGGCCTGCATGCCTTGCGTCGTTATGAAAACGGCGAAGAGCGTTGCATCGCCTGCAAGCTGTGCGAAGCCGTGTGTCCGGCCATGGCCATCACCATCGAGTCCGATGTGCGTGATGACGGCTCGCGCCGCACCACCCGCTACGACATCGACCTGACCAAGTGCATCTTTTGCGGCTTCTGCGAAGAAAGCTGCCCCGTGGATTCGATCGTGGAAACCCACATCTTCGAATACCACGGCGAAAAGCGCGGCGATCTGTACTTCACCAAGGACATGCTCCTGGCGGTGGGTGATCGCTACGAAAAGGAAATTGCAGCCAACAAGGAGGCGGACGCGAAATACCGCTGACCCGATATGGACACCTTAAGCCTACTTTTCTATACCTTCGCCTTCGTGCTGGTCTACGCTGGCTTCCGCGTGATCACCGCCAAGAGCCCGGTGACCGCCGTCCTGCACCTGGTGTTGGCTTTTGCCAGCGCGTCGTGCGTGTGGATGCTGCTGCAAGCCGAGTTCCTCGCCATCTCCCTCGTGCTCGTGTACGTGGGGGCGGTGATGGTGCTCTTCCTGTTCGTGGTGATGATGCTCGACATCAACAGCGCCGTCGTTCGTGAGGGTTTCTGGAAGCACTTCCCCGCTGCCGGCCTCATCGGCGTGCTGATTGCGCTCGAAATGTCCTTCGTGCTGACGCGCGGCTTTGACCTGCCGATCGCCAAGCCCATGGCACCTGAAGTCGCCGCCGTGCCCAACGCCAAGGCCCTGGGCATCGAGTTGTTCACCAACTACCTGTTCCCGGTGCAAGTGGCCGCCGTCATCCTGTTGGTCGGCATCATCGCTGCCATCGCTCTGACGCTGCGTCAGCGCAAGGACTCGCACTTCCAGAAGCCGGCCGAACAGGTCCGCGTCAAGAAGGCTGACCGCCTGCGTGTGCACAAGGTGGCAGCTGTGGTGGAGGCCCCTGCGGCCGAAGCCGATGCCAACAACCAGGCTGGAGGCCAAGCATGACGTCGATCACCCTCGGGCACTACCTGTCGCTGGGCGCGATCCTGTTCACGATGTCGATCATCGGCATCTTCATGAACCGCAAGAACCTGATCGTGCTGTTGATGGCCATCGAGCTGATGCTGCTGGCCGTGAACCTGAACTTTGTGGCCTTCTCCCACTACCTGGGTGACATGGCCGGTCAGGTCTTCGTCTTCTTCATCCTCACCGTGGCGGCCGCCGAGTCGGCCATCGGTCTGGCCATTCTGGTGCTGGTCTTCCGTAATCGCCTGGCGATCAACGTGAGCGATCTGGACACCCTCAAGGGCTGATCGGGAGAGATACAACAATGTCTGAACTTTCTCTCAATTCGCTGCTGGCGGTGCCCCTGGCGCCGCTGGTCGGCTCGATCGCTGCCGGCTTGTTCGGCAAGGTGATCGGCCGCCGGGGCGCGCACATGCTCACCATCCTGGGCGTGCTGATCTCCTTCATCATCTCGGCGATGACGCTCAAGGCGGTGGCCGTGGATGGCGCCAGCTTCAACGCCACCGTGTATGAGTGGATGACGCTGGGCACGCTCAAGATGGAAGTCGGCTTCATGGTCGACGGTCTGACCGCGATGATGATGTGCGTGGTCACCTTCGTGTCGCTGATGGTGCACATCTACACCATCGGCTACATGGAAGAAGACGATGGCTATCAGCGCTTCTTCAGCTACATCTCGCTGTTCACCTTCTCGATGTTGATGCTCGTGATGAGCAACAACCTGCTGCAGCTGTTCTTCGGCTGGGAAGCGGTGGGTTTGGTGTCTTACCTGCTGATCGGTTTCTGGTTCAAGAAGCCCACAGCCACGTTCGCCAACATGAAGGCCTTTCTGGTCAACCGTGTGGGTGACTTCGGCTTCATTCTGGGCATCGGTCTGCTGCTGGCCTACACCGGCACGCTCAACTACACCGAGCTGTTCGCCAAGGCCAACGACCTGACCACCCTGACGCTGCCCAAGACAGACTGGGCGCTGATCACGGTGATCTGCATCTGCCTGTTCATCGGTGCGATGGGCAAGTCGGCGCAGTTCCCGCTGCACGTGTGGCTGCCGGACTCGATGGAAGGCCCGACCCCCATCTCTGCGCTGATCCACGCCGCCACCATGGTGACGGCCGGTATCTTCATGGTCTCGCGCATGTCGCCGCTGTTCGAGCTGTCGGATGCCGCACTGAACTTCATCGTGATCATCGGTTCGATCACCGCGCTGTTCATGGGCTTCCTGGGCATCATCCAGAACGACATCAAGCGTGTGGTGGCTTACTCCACGCTGTCGCAGCTTGGTTACATGACCGTGGCCCTGGGCGTGTCTGCCTACAGCGTCGGCATGTTCCACGTGATGACGCACGCCTTCTTCAAGGCACTGCTGTTCCTTGGCGCCGGCTCCGTGATCATCGGCATGCACCACGATCAGGACATCCGCAACATGGGTGGTCTGTGGAAGCGCATGCCCATCACCTGGATCACCTTCCTGCTGGCCAACCTGGCCCTGATCGGCACGCCGTTCTTCTCGGGTTACTTCTCGAAGGACTCGATCATCATGGCGGTCGAAGCCAGCAACCTGCCGGCGGCTGGTTTCGCGCAGTTCGCGGTCCTGGCGGGTGTCTTCGTCACAGCGTTCTACAGCTTCCGTGTGTACTTCCTGGTCTTCCATGGCAAGGAAAACTTCCACCACAAGCCCTTCCCGGGTGAGCACGATCACCACGACGACGACCACGGCCATGCCCATGAGCCGCACGAGTCGCCCTGGGTGGTGACGGCGCCGCTGGTGCTGCTGGCCATCCCCTCGGTGGTGATCGGTTTCCTGACGGTGGAGCCGTTGCTGTTCGGTGACTTCCTGAAGTCGGCCGTGTTCATTGATGCTGCCAAGCACCCGGCCATGTCCGAGTTGGCTCACCACTTCCACGGCGCGACCGCCATGGCGCTGCACGGCTTCCAGGCTTTGCCGTTCTGGCTGGCCCTGGCGGGTGTGATCACGGCTTACGTGTTCTACATGGTGGCGCCTCAGATCCCGGCCACCTTGGCCAAGGTGCTGCGTCCGCTGATCGTGATCGGCGAGAACAAGTACTACCTGGACTGGTTCAACGAGAAGGTCCTCGCCGCCGGAGCGCGACTGATTGGTCGCATCTTCTGGAAGGTGGGTGACGTGGCGCTGATCGACGGCCTGGTCGTCAATGGCTCTGCCAAGCTGGTGGGCCTGATTGGCTCGCTGACTCGCCTGTTCCAGACGGGTTACCTCTATCACTACGCGCTGGTCATGATCCTGGGGGTGCTCGCCCTCATGACGTGGTTCGTGTTCCTGCAGCACTGAGCGCGAGGACCGGTTCATGCAAACAACCTCCAATATCCTCTCTCTGGCCATCTGGATTCCGGTGGCTTTCGGGATCCTGTTGCTCGTGGCTGGCCGTCAGCAACATGCCGGCATCGCCCGCTGGATCGCGTTGATCGGTTCGGTCATCAGCTTCCTGGTGACCCTGCCTTTGATGACCGACTTCAACACGACGACGGCAGCGATGCAGTTCGTCGAGAAGGCCACCTGGATTGAGCGCTTCAATGTGTTCTATCACCTGGGCGTTGATGGCATCTCGATGTGGTTCGTCCCGCTGACCGCCTTCATCACGATCATCGTGGTGCTGGCTGGTTGGGAAGTCATTGAAGACCGTCCGCACCAGTACTACGGCGCCTTCCTGATCCTGTCGGGTCTGATGGTCGGGGTGTTCTCGGCGCTCGACGGCATGCTGTTCTACGTATTCTTCGAGGCCACGCTGATCCCGATGTACATCATCATCGGTATCTGGGGTGGCCCACGTCGCGTGTACGCTGCCTTCAAGTTCTTCCTGTACACCTTGCTCGGTTCGCTGCTGATGCTGATCGCTCTGGTCTACCTGTACTACAAGTCGGGTGGCAGCTTCGACATCCTGACCTGGCACAAGCTCCCGCTGCCGTTCACGCCGCAAGCCATGCTGTTCTGCGCCTTCTTCGCTGCCTTCGCCGTGAAGGTGCCGATGTGGCCGGTGCACACCTGGTTGCCGGACGCTCACGTGGAAGCACCCACCGGTGGCTCCATCGTGCTGGCCGCGATCATGCTGAAGCTGGGCTGCTACGGTTTCCTGCGTTTCATGCTGCCGATCGTGCCGGATGCCTCGCATCAGTTCGCGCCGATCGTCATCGGTCTGTCGCTGATCGGTGTGATCTACATCGGTCTGGTGGCCATGGTCCAGCAGGACATGAAGAAGCTGGTGGCCTACTCGTCCATCGCCCACATGGGTTTCGTGACCCTGGGCTTCTTCATCTTCAATGAGCTGGGTATCGTCGGTGGCCTGGTTCAGATGATTGCCCACGGTTTCGTGTCGGGCGCGATGTTCTTCAGCATCGGCGTGTTGTATGACCGCGTGCACTCGCGTGAAATCGCCAGCTACGGCGGTGTGGTCAACACCATGCCCAAGTTCGCAGCTTTCGCCTTGCTGTTCTCGATGGCCAACTGCGGCCTGCCGGGTACCGCTGGTTTCGTGGGTGAGTGGCTGGTGATCCTGGGTGCCGTCGAGTACGACTTCCTGATCGGCTTGCTGGCTGCCACGGCCCTGATTTTCGGTGCGGCTTACACCCTGTGGATGTACAAGCGTGTGTACTTCGGTGCCGTGACCAACGACCACGTGCGCGAGCTGAAGGACATCAACGCCCGCGAATTCCTGATTCTGGCCGTGCTGGCGGCCGCCGTGCTGTGGATGGGCCTGCAGCCCAAGCCCTTCACCGACGTCATGCACGTTTCGGTGACGGAGCTGATCAAGCACGTCTCCCTGAGCAAGTTGAACTAAGGGCCGACACAAAATGACTGATTTGAACTGGCTCGCGGTGACCCCCGAGATCGTCCTGCTGGGCATGGCCTGCGTGGTGGCGATCATGGATCTGTTCGTCACCTGTCCGCAACGCAAGCCCACCTACTTCCTGACCATGCTGTCGCTGGCGGTCGTGGCGGGTCTGCACCTCAGCGCGCTCGACAGCGGCACATCGGTCTACGCCATGCAGCGCATGGTGGTCACCGACCCGATGGGGCACCTGTTGTCCTTGTGCGCCACGCTGGCCGTGATGGGCACGCTGGTGTACGCCCAGGGCTACGCTGGCAGCCGTGATCTGCTCAAGGGTGAACTGTTCTCTCTGAGCATGCTCGCTTTGCTGGGCATCTCGATCATGATCATCGGCAACAACTTCCTGACCATCTACCTGGGTCTGGAACTGATGTCGCTGTCGCTGTACGCCCTGGTGGCGCTGCGTCGTGATCACGTTCAGTCGACCGAAGCGGCCATGAAGTACTTTGTGCTGGGCGCGCTGGCTTCGGGCTTCCTGCTCTACGGTCTGTCGATGATGTACGGGGCCACCGGTTCGCTGGATCTGGCTGCCGTCTATCAGGCCACGTTGACAGGCGAAATCAACAAACAGGTGCTGGCCTTCGGTGTCGTGTTCATCGTCGCCGGCCTGGCCTTCAAGCTGGGTGTGGTGCCGTTCCACATGTGGGTGCCTGACGTCTACCAGGGCGCCCCGACGGCCGTGACCCTGCTGGTCGCTGGTGCACCCAAGCTGGCTGCTTTCGCGATCACCATCCGCCTGCTGGTGGAGGGCCTGATCAACAGTGCCACCGATTGGCAGCAGATGCTGATGATCTTGGCCGTGGCTTCCATGGCTGTGGGTAACCTGGCGGCCATTGCGCAGAGCAACCTCAAGCGCATGCTGGCCTACTCGGGTATCGCGCAACTGGGCTTCATGCTGTTGGGTTTCATCCCCAGCGTGGTGGCTGGCAACACGGTTTCGGCTGGTAACGGCTACGGCTCCTCCTTGTTCTACGTGCTGACCTATGTGCTGACCACCCTGGGTACCTTCGGCCTGATCATGGTGCTGTCGCGTCCGGGCTTCGAGTCGGAAGAGATTGCTGACTTGGCCGGTTTGCACAAGCGCAGCCCGATGCTGGCTGGCGTCATGGCCGTGTTCATGTTCTCCCTGGCCGGCATTCCGCCGACTGTGGGCTTCTACGCCAAGCTGGCTGTGCTGCAGTCGCTGATCACGACCAACTCGCCTGTGTTGCTGGTGGTGTCCATCGTGGCCGTGATGCTGTCGCTGATTGCCGCCTTCTACTATCTGCGTGTCGTCAAGGTGATGTACTTTGATGAACCGGCTGCCCAGGCTCCTGCCATCCAGGGCGGTGCCGCGTCGACCCTGTTGTCGATCAACGCACTGGCTGTGCTGGCCCTCGGCGTTCTGCCTGGCGCGCTGATGACCTTGTGCGCCAACGTGATCACCCAGTCTCTCGCAGGATGACGTTGACATGATGATGACCTTGCGTCGTCGCGAAGCACCATGACGGGCCTTGTGCCCGCATGGGCTGTGCTTCTGGTGCTGTTGGCCGCGTTGATCGCGGCCAATTTGCCTTTTCTGAACGAACGCTTGTTCGTGCTCGGCCCGCGTCGCGCGCCGAAGTCGATGGCGTGGCGCTTGCTGGAATTGCTGGTTCTGGGCACGTTGGTGGCTTTGCTCGGCCGTGCGCTCGAAGGCCATCTGGGTCGTGTCAGCCCGCTGCGCTGGGAGTTTGTCGCAGTGTGGTTGTGCGTGTTCCTGACCTTGGCGTTTCCCGGCTTCGTATGGCGCTATCTGCGCAAGCACTGAGCAGGGGATCACCTCCCCTGTGCCGATATGTTCACCATGTCTGACGCTGTGACTCCTCCTTCATCCGGCTGCGCCCCCCAAGACGATGCACACCTGCGCGAAGACACACTGACCTCCGAGGCGGTGTACCGCGGGCATTTCCTGGAGCTGCGTCGCGATCGGGTGGCCTTGCCAGACGGACGGGAAGCCACGCGTGAGTATGTGGTGCACCCCGGTGCCGTGATGGTGGTCGCGATGCTGCCAGACGGCCGTCTGGTGATGGAGCGGCAGTACCGCTACCCGGTGCGGCAGACCATGATCGAGTTTCCAGCCGGCAAGCTGGACGCCGGGGAGGTCGGTTTGGCCTGCGCGCAGCGTGAGTTGCTGGAGGAAACAGGCTACCGCGCTCGCCGCTGGGCCAAAGCCGGCGTCATGCATCCGGTGATCGGCTATGCGACCGAGGTCATTGAGGTCTGGTTTGCCGATGAGTTGAGCCTGGGAGACCGGCAGCTCGACGAAGGCGAGTTTCTGGATGTCTTCACCGCGACGCAGCAGGAGCTGGAGGACTGGATGCGTGATGGCCTGTTGACCGACGCGAAAACCGTGGTCGGGATGATGTGGCTGCTGCAGTGGCGTGCGGGTCGCTGGCCTCTGCAATGGCAGACGGTGTGAGTGGCCTAACGGGACTCTGACCATGCTGGTGGTGGATCTACATTGCGCACACGGCCATCATTTCGAAGGCTGGTTTGCGTCGTCGGACGACTTGGCATCGCAGCAGGCACGCGGTTTGGTGAGTTGCCCCGTTTGCGGCGATCGCGAGGTGGTGCGGCGCCCCTCGGCCCCGCATCTGAATGTGTCACACCTGAAGACTGACACCGCGCCGGTCCCATCGCGTCGGATGGCGACGCAGCAGGGAGGGGCGGTCATGCCGGGTTCGTTGCCCTCCGATCGCGCACCGGTGGCCGCGCCTGACGGTGCTGTCGAGCAAGCCATGCCGGCCAGTCCGGAGGAGGCCGTCCGCGCCTTGCAGGCTGCGTATTTGCAGGTGGTGCGCCACGTGGTCACCCACACGGAAGACGTCGGTGAGCGTTTTGCCGAAGAGGCACGCAGCATCCATCACGGCGACGCCCCTGAGCGTCCGATCCGTGGTCAGACGTCGCCCGAGGAGCGTGAGGCCTTGCGGGACGAGGGCATTGAAGTGTTGAGCCTGCCCATCCCGGAAGGGCTCAAGGGACCGCTGCAGTGAGTGGTGGACGGGCTCGGTCGGTGCCGCACATGTGAGTGAGCGATCTGCAGACCGTCTCCACGCCCTTCAAGGCACCATGCGACCTGGATTGAGGCGGTTCTCAGGGTCGAGCGCCTGCTTGATTGCGCGCATCCAGGCGGTGCGTGTCGCACTTTGCCGTTGGCCCAGTTCTGTCCGTTTGAGTTGCCCGATGCCGTGTTCGGCCGACATCGTGCCGCCCAGGCTCAAGGCAAGGTCGTACACCAAGGCGTGGATGCAGGACTCATGTTGGGCCAGAAAGGTTTCGGTGGCCATGTCAACCGGGGCCTGCACGTTGTAGTGCAGGTTGCCGTCACCCAGGTGGCCAAAGCACACGATGCGACAGCCTGGCACCGTTTGTTGCAAGGCGGCTTCGGCTTGTGCAACGAACGTGGGCACGCGGGAGGTGGGCACGGCGATGTCGTGCTTGACCATGTGGCCTTCCATCTTCTCGGCCATGGGAATGCTCTCTCGCAAGGTCCACATGGCGCGGTACTGCGCTTCGGTGTGGGACAAGGCGGCACGGCTGAGCAAGCCCTGCTGATGGGCGTCGTCCAGCAGCGATTCAAGGTCTTGCATGAGTGTGGGGGCGGGGCCGGTGTCGCAGGTGTCGAGCAGCACGGTCCAGGTGGGCAGTTCTGATTGTGCCGAGGTAAGCAGCGCGCGTGCGGCCTGGGCCTGCTCAGGCAGATGACGCAGCGCGAGCGCCAAGGTCGCCTGGTGCATGACTTCGAAGCCAGTGAGGCGCGCGTCGAGCCGGGTACGGGTGTGCTGCAGCAGGCTCACGCATTGCGCCAGGCTGTCGCAGCCGACCAGCGCAGCCTGATGCCGAGTGGGGCGAGGATAGAGGCGCAAGGTGGCGGCAGTGAGGATGGCGAGCGTGCCCTCGCTGCCAATCAGCAGGTCGCGCAGATCGTAGCCCGTGTTGTCCTTGCGCAGGCTCTTGAGGCCATCCCATATTTCGCCTTGGGCGGTGACGGCCTCCAGGCCCAGACACAGTTCGCGGGCCGTGCCGTAGCGCAGCACCTGGGTGCCTCCCGCGTTGGTGGCGAGGTTGCCACCAATGGTGCAACTGCCCTCGGAGGCGAGGCTGAGCGGGAAGAGCAATCCCGCTGCGTCGGCCGCACCTTGCACGTCCGCCAGCAGGCAGCCCGCCTGAACGGTCATGGACAGGTTGGCGGCATCGACGTCCAGGACGCGGTTGAGGCGCTGGAGGTTGAGCACGATTTGCTGGCCGCTGTCGTCAGGTACCGAGCCACCGACCAAGCTGGTGTTGCCACCTTGGGGCACGATGCTGACGCGGTGGCGGCCACACAAGCGAACGATCTCGGCCACCTCCTGCGTATTGGCCGGGCACACGATGGCCAAAGCCTGGCCGCGATAGCGCTTGCGCCAGTCGACCTGATGGGCGTCCAGCGGGTCTTCGGGCGTGGGAATGCGCACCGCCGTAGCGCCGACCGTCTGGCGCAGGGCCTCAAGCAAGGCATCGAACTGGCCGCAAGGGGGCGACGGCGCGGCAGTCATGCGGCAGCGTCCTTCTGCTCACCTTTCTTGGCCTTGGGGGGCAGCACGCGCAAGCGCATGCGGATGTAGACCGAGCATGCCGTGAAGAGCAGCACGCTGAGCGCGACTTCGATTCCCGCCAGGATCTGAGATAGGCCGGCATCTCCCGTGGCGCGTACCACCCCTTCGGTGAAGTACAGCCAGATCAGCAAGGTGAGCCAACGATAGGTGTAGAGGCGGTGCTTGAGCAGCCCGGCGATTCCCAGGCACAGGGGCAACACCTTGAGTGCCAGCATGCCGGTCCCCTGGGGCAGCGGGGCCAACCAGAGCTCCCACGCGACACCCAGACCGATGAGGCTCACCAGCGTGGCCAGACACACGATGCGCAGGCGTTCGATGACGGCTCGGCGCTCGGGTGGATGGTGCGCGATGAAGGTGTCGGGGTCGCTGGACTCGTTATCGGTAGACGGGGGGGCGGATGAGGTGCTCATGGGTGAAAAATCAGGCGCAGACGGTGGGAACAGCCCAGTTGGCGTGCGCATGGCTGGCATCATAGCCAGATGACGTCACATTGGACTTTTTGGGAACGAGCCGGGCAACGGTGGACGCTGCTGGTGTCGACCTTGCAGCAGTGGCCCTGGCGCCAGACGTACGACACCTTGCGCCAGCGTTTTCGGGAGGATCGCCTGGGGCTGACGGCCGGCAGCCTGACGTTCACGACCACGATTGCCGTGGTGCCTTTGTTCACGGTGATGCTGGCCCTGTTCAGCGCGTTTCCGGTGTTTGCGCGTTTTCGCAAGGTCTTGGAGCAGCAGGTGATCCAGGGCCTGGTGCCGGATGCGATTGCCAAGCAGGTGTTGTTGTCGCTCACCAAGTTTGCGGGCAAGGCCAGCCAGTTGGGCGGCATGGGCATGATCTTGCTGGGCATCACGGCCATGGCCTTGATGCTCACGATTGACCACACTCTCAACGGCATCTGGCGGGTGCGGCGTACCCGGCCGATCACACAAAGGGTGCTGGTGTACTGGGCGGCGTTGACCCTGGGGCCCTTGCTGTTGGGCGCCAGCTTGTGGGTCACGTCCTATCTGCTGTCGGCGTCTCGGGGGCTGGTGGACGAGTTGCCGGGCGGCGTGGGGCTGTTGCTGAGCCTGATTGTGTTCGCCTTGCAGACGGCGGGCTTTGCTGCCTTGTACCGCTATGTGCCCAACACCTTTGTGCGTTGGGATCATGCCTGGGGCGGCGCGGTGTTCACCTCGGTGGGGCTGGAGCTGGCTCAGAAAGGCCTGGCGCTTTACCTGTCGAAGGTGCCGGTGTACGCGACGATCTTTGGCGCGTTTGCCGCCGTGCCGATTTTGCTGGTCTGGATTTATCTGAGCTGGCTGATCTTGTTGATGGGGGCCGTGGTGGTGGCGTACACGCCCAGCTTGCTGTCGCAGGTGAAGCGTTGGCCGGACACGCCGGGTCATCGGTTTGCCTTGACCGTGGCCATCTTGAAGGCGCTGTGGGCCGTGCAGCACAGCCCGGAGCGCGGTATGAGCAACGAGGCGTTGGCGCGACAGCTGCGGACCGACCCCTTGCAGATCGAACCCTTGCTGGAGGCCTTGCAGAGTTTGGACTGGGTGGGGCTGCTGAGCGAGGAGGGAGATGACCATGGCGGGCGCTTCGTCTTGCTGTGTGACCCGGCAGCGACGCCCGCTGCGCCGCTGGTGAACGGGCTGCTGTTGCGCCGTGACGGGGTGACCGAAGGCTTTTGGGCCACAACTCGACTGGACTCTCTGGTTCTCGCAGAGTTGTTGCATTGAGTTTGGACTGGGCTGAGTGCACATCAGGGTCTGCCCGCTGTTCAGATGGGCGGCACTCTGTCGCAATGGGGGTGTGGTGTGACATCCGGCACGAAGGCTTGATGTACACAGGGTGTGGGGCTATATTGAACGCCTTGCTGACCGCTTTGGTATCGTGAATTGAGGAGGAACTCCCATGAAAGTCAGTGACATCCTGCGCGTCAAGGGCAGCACGCTGTTTACCGTACAGCCGGAGCAGCCCTTGGCCGAGGCGGCCGCATCCATGGCCGATCACGACATTGGTTCGCTGGTGGTGATGGACCACGGTGATCTGGTTGGCATGTTGACCTTCCGTGAGGTGATCAAGGCCACCGTGCGCAACAGCGGCGTGTTCGGTAGCCTGACGGTGCGCACCGTCATGGATGACCACCCCCTGACCTGCACCCCTGAGACAGAGTTGGACGAGGTGCGCCGCATGATGCTGAGCCGCCACGCACGCTACATGCCGGTGATGACCAATCGCACCCTGATGGGCGTGATCTCCTTCTACGACGTGGCCAAGGCCGTGGTGGATGGGCAGGACTTCGAAAACCGCATGCTCAAGGCCTACATCCGTGACTGGCCGGTGAACGAAGAGGAAACGGGCAAGGAGCGCCAAGAGTTGCTGTGATGCCTTGAGCTTCACCTGCGAGCCCCATAAACGCCCGGTTGAGCCGGGCGTTTTACTGTCTGGGTCGCAGGGAGGGGCGCGATGGGGGACAATAAGGGCTTCCCTTTGCACTTCTGGTTGGCGCTCTTATGGCAGGCAGCACCCTCGGTCTTTTGTTCACGGTCACGAATTTCGGCGAATCGCACGGCCCGGCGATCGGCTGCGTCATCGATGGCTGCCCTCCTGGCATGGCCTTGTCCGAAGCCGACATCCAGCCGGATCTGGACCGTCGCCGCCCTGGCACCTCGCGTCATGTCACGCAGCGCAACGAGCCCGATGCCGTCGAGATCCTCAGCGGCATCTACGAGGGCAAGACCACCGGCGCCCCGATTGCCCTGTTGATCCGCAACACCGACCAGCGCAGCAAGGACTACGGCAACATCCTGCAGACCTTCCGCCCCGGTCATGCCGACTACACCTACTGGCACAAGTACGGCATCCGCGATCCGCGCGGCGGTGGTCGTTCATCGGCCCGCCTGACGGCGCCGATGGTGGCGGCCGGCGCGGTGGCCAAGAAGTGGCTGCGCGAGCAGTTCGGCACCGAAATCCGGGCCTGCATGACCCAGCTGGGTGAGCACCCGATTGCCTTCGAGGGTTGGGAGCATGTGCCCAACAACCCCTTCTTTGCTCCCAATGTGAGCCAGATCGAGGCGTTGGAAGCCTACATGGACGAGCTGCGCAAGGCGGGCGATTCGTGCGGCGCCAAGCTGATCGTCGAGGCCAGCGGCGTGCCGGTGGGCCTGGGCGAGCCGCTGTTTGACAAGCTGGACGCCGACATTGCCCACGCGATGATGGGCATCAATGCGGTCAAGGGCGTGGAGATTGGTGCCGGCTTTGACAGCGTGAGCCAGCGCGGCACGGTGCATGGTGACGAGCTGTACCCGGATGGCTTTGCCAGCAACCACGCCGGTGGGGTGCTGGGTGGCATCTCGACGGGCCAGGACCTGCGTGTGGCCATTGCGATCAAGCCGACCAGCTCGATCCGCACGCCGCGCCAGTCGATTGACCTGAACGGCCAGCCGGCCACGGTGGAAACCTTCGGGCGCCATGACCCGTGCGTGGGCATCCGTGCCACGCCAATTGCCGAGGCCATGCTGGCCCTGGTGTTGATCGATCACGCGCTGCGTCACCGTGCGCAGTGCGGCGATGTGAAGGTGGACACACCCCGCATCCCGGCGCAGCGCTGACACAGCGTCCGCCCCATGAAGAAAGGGACCCGAGGGTCCCTTTTTGCTGCCTGCCGTTGGGCCGGTGTGGGCCGTGCCAGGGGCGGGAGGATCAGGCGGTTTGCAGCTCGCTGGCCGCTTCCGGGCGTTCGATCAGCTCGATCTTGTAGCCGTCCGGGTCGGTGATGAAGGCGATGACGGTGGTGCCGCCCTTGATGGGCCCGGCTTCACGGCTGATGCTGCCGCCCAGGGTGGCGGTCTTGGCACGCACGGCGTCACAGACGGCTGCGGCATTGTCGACGCCCAGGGCGATGTGGCCGTAAGCGGTGCCCAGCTCGTACTGGTCGACGCCGTAGTTGTAGGTCAGCTCGATCTCGGCGTGCTCGGGGTTGCGGCCGTAACCGAGGAAGGCGAGGGTGTACTGCTGCTCAGGCCGGTCGGTGGTGCGCAGCAAGGTCATGCCCAGGGCCTGGGTGTAGAAGTCGATGGAGCGCTGCAGGTTGCCGACGCGCAGCATGGTGTGCAGGAGACGCATGGTGATGGGTGCTTCAATGCCAAAACCATGAGTCTGCCAGGGTTGGGCCGCAGGTGTCGACCTTGGGCCATCAACCCTGTTCTGGTGCGGCTTACTTGAACTGTGGCAGCAGCACGCTGTCGATCAGCCAGACGGTGCCGTTGGTGGTCTTCACACCCTTGCACGCAGCGGTGGACTGGTTCACCGAGGCGCCATCGGCGTCATAGCCCACGTACAGGGTCTGGCCTTGCAAGGTCTTGACCTGGGTGGGGATCAGGTTGCGACGCGGATCGGCGGTGCCGGCGCTCACGTGATAGGTGAGGACGGCGGTCAGCAGGTTCACGTCACTGCCGATCACATTCAGCAAGGGCGCGGGGACCTTGGCGAAGGCGGCGTTGGTGGGGGCGAACACCGTCAGAGGGCCCTTGCCGGACAGCGGACCGGCCAGGTTGGCGGCCTGGACCAGGCTCACCAGGGTGCTCAGCTCGGGCGTCGCCACAGCAGCGTCCACGATGGTGCCGGGGAACTCGGTGAGCTGGGTGTGGCGGCACTTGAGGTAGCTGGACAGCGAGACATCCGCAGCGTGGGCGGCAGGGGCTGCCAACATGCCGGCAGCCACGGCGAGACCGGCGATGGCGGCTTTGAAGGGGGATGCGACTTGACGGGTGAAGTGTGTCATCTCTTGCCTGCTTGGGTTGGATTTGAAAACCAAACGGTATTGTTTGGAATCAATCAGTCATAAAGTGAACTGATTGGTAATATTCTGCTTAAAAATGCCGCAGACGCAAGGCATCACATCGCCCGGCGGGGCGATGTTCACCTAAGTAGGGGGGATCAGCGTCGAACCAGTTCGACCGGCACCCACCCACGCACGCTGTTGAGCAGTGCGAGGCCGGTGGCGTTTAGCAGGTCATCCAGTTGGACGCGCGCTTCTTGCAGTTGCCCGGCGTCCAGCAGACTCTGGCGCATTACGCCCGGCAGGAGGCCTGCCGACAGCGGCGGGGTCAGCCAGCGACCGTTGAGCTGCACCGCCACGTTGCCGATGGTGAACTCGGTGAGCTCACCGGCGGCGTTGTAGAGCAGGGTGTCGAAATAACCTGCAGGGGCCGGGAAGGCCGCGTAAGCAGGGCGACGCGTAGTCTTATGGCGAATGAAGGCATCGGCCGGCGGCATGGGCTGCGTGGCCAAGGCCACCCGCACCGGCTGCGCGGCATCGCCGAGCGGGGCGGCTTCGGCGGTGATGTTCAGGCGGTCGTCCACCAGCAGACGGACCTTGAAGAGGCCCACGGGGTGAGCCTGAGTGAGGGCCTGCAGGCGGGCGGTCAGGGCCTCGACCAGCGTCGGAAGTTGAGACGCGTCTGCAAAGTGGAAGGCCAGGGCAGCTTGCTGGATGCGGGCAAGGTGCGCCGGCACCCGGGCGATCTGACCGTTTTCCAGGCGCAGCGATTCGAGCAATTGGAAAGGCGCGTCAGCCCGGTGCAGGAAGGCCCGCTTGGCCTGCCACTCCTGCGCTTCACCGGGGCCGGTGGCGTCCAGGGTGATGCCGCTGCCGATGCCGCAGTGGGCGCGCCAGGGGGCGGGGGGCGGCAGGGTGTCGACCGTGACGGTACGGATGGGGACGTTGAAGGTGACCCGCCCGCCCGGCGTCATGAGTCCGACGGCGCCGCAGTAGACGCCGCGTGCGCTGCGCTCCAGCCGCGCGATGTGGTGCATGGCCTGGCGCTTGGGGGCGCCGGTGACAGAGCCACACGGGAACAGGGCCGCGAACACCTCGCTCAGGCGCAGGCCGGCGCGGCTGCGGGCGGTGACGGTGGACGTCATTTGCCAGACGGTGGGCAGGGCGTGCAGCTCGAACAGATCGGGCACGCGCACGCTGCCCACCTCGGCCACGCGCGACAGGTCGTTGCGCAGCAGGTCCACGATCATCAGGTTCTCTGCCCGCTCCTTGGCGCTGGTGCGCAGGTGCTCGGCGGCGGCCGCATCGCTGTCGGCATCCATCCCGCGTGGGGCTGTGCCCTTCATGGGGCGGGTGGTGAGTTGCTGGCCGTCCCAGTCAAAGAACAGCTCGGGCGAGACGCTGAGCACGGCGCCGGGCACGCGGCAGGCGGCCCGGGCATCGAGCATCACGGCATAGCTTTGTGGCTGGCTGCGGCGCAGGGCCATGAACCAGGGCCACAGGGCGGCAGGCTCGCCCTGGAAGGGGCTGTGCAACTGGGCAGTCAGGTTGATCTGGTAGACCTCGCCAGCCTGGATCAGCGAGCGGATCTGCTCGACCTTCTGTTCGATGGCGGACTGGTCCAGGTCAGCCTGCCAGGGGCCGGCTTGCCACGCGGGGCTGGGGCTGTCAGTGGCGGTGGCGGTGCTGGCGGGGGCGCCGGTCACCGGCTGACCATCCCAGGCCTCAGCCCGGTCGAACACGGCCCAGACGGCATAGGGCTGGCCGGGCGGCAGGGCCTTGACGGGCAGGTGCGGGTTCAGGCCGGGTGCGGCTTCGTACGCCACCCAGCCCACGCACCACTGGCCAGCTTGCGCCAGCGCGTGAGCCGCATCCAGCAGGCCTGCCACCTGGCTGGGATCATGGGCCACCAGCCAGCGGCTGGGGCGATCAAATCGCCAGCGTTGACGCGCGCCCTGGGGCGCCTCGGGGGGAGGCGGAAAGTCGACCAGCGCGGTCGGCAGGGCCGGGTCCTGGTCAAGCACGACGCGGGGTCACGACGTTGATCCACAGCACCACGGTGGCCACAGCAAACAGGGCCAGCGCCCAGAATTCAAACGGCACACCGAGCACGCTGACGGCGGCATCGGAGCAGTTGGCACGCACCTCGAACCACTCGGGCCAGCGGGTGTCCAGCCCGAGGTAGCTGTTCACGCGGTCGGCGAAGGTGAGTGCGCAGGAGTCGGTCTTGGCCGCGACAAAGTGCTGCCACAAGGCCGCTGCGATGCCGCCCAGGGCCAGTGGCAGGCTCAGGGCCGAGAGCACCCGCCGCCCCAGATCACCGGGCAGGGCGGCACCGACCAGGGCCAGCACGCTCAAGGCGATGAACAGGATGCGCTGCAGGATGCACCAGGGGCAGGGTTGCATGTCGAAGCGGTGCTGCGCCAGCAGCGCCAGGCCCACGGAGCCGGCGCACAGCAGGCCCAGCACCAGCAGCATCAGGCGGGGACTCAGGGCGCGCATCGGGTCAGGCCACTTCGGCGATCAGCTCGATCTCGACGCAGGCACCCAGCGGGATCTGGGCCACGCCAAAGGCGCTGCGGGCATGCACGCCCTTTTCGCCGAAGACCTCGCCGAGCAGTTCGGAGCAGCCGTTGGTGACGAGGTGGTGTTCGGTGAACTCGGGCGTGCTGTTGACCAGGCTCATGACCTTGACGATGCGCACGACCTTGTCCAGGCCGCCGGCGGCCACGGCCAGGGTGCCCATCAGGTCGATGGCCACGGCGCGGGCGGCCTGTTTGCCTTCATCGGTCGTCATGTTCTGGCCGAGCTTGCCCACCCAGACCTGGCCATCCTTCTTGGCGATGTGCCCGGACAGGAAGATCTTGTTGCCAGTGCGCACGAAGGGCACATAGGCAGCGGCCGGGACGGCCACGGGCGGCAGGCTGATGCCAAGGGTTTGCAGGCGTTGTTCGATGGACATGGGTGTGTCAAAAATGAGGGGTCGCAATAAGTTCGGATCCTACACCGATGACATCTACTGACACGCGCACACGGAATACGCTGACGATTGCACGCCGCCTCTGGCTGCCGCCTTTGGTGATTGGCCTGGCGGCGGTGGCCATGGGCATTGGGGCGGCTTGGACCATGAAGCGGGTGGACGCGGAGTCGGCCCAGGCTTTGCGCGCCCAGCAGGCCAAGCTGGGCGATGCCTACACCTGGTCGGGCTTGACCGAGGCCAATGCCGCGCGGGTGGTGGCGGTCTTGCAGTCTGCGGATGCGGGGCTGGATGAGCGGCTCAAGCCCGATGTGGACGCCACCTCGGCGCGCATCTCGACCTTGCAAAAGGGGCTGGAGGCCAGTTCGGTGTTGCCCGAGGAAAAAGCCTTGCTCGACACCGTGGGGGCCAAGCGCAAGGCCTACATCGACCTGCGCAACCAGGCGCGTGACCTCAAGAAAGCCGGCCAGGAAGAGGCCGCTTTGCAAGCGTTGAAAACGCAGGTTTTGCCGGCGGTTGAGGCCTATCTGCAGGCGCAGCGCGATTACGTCGAGTTTCAGGCGGCGCGCTCCGAGACCTTGCGCAGTGAGGCGCAGGCGCTCGCCATGACCGTGTTGTGGTGGGTGGTGGCCGGCATGGTGGGCATTGCGGTGCTGCTGGTGCTGACCACGCGTCAGTTGGCCAGCGCGCTGCTGGGGCCGCTCCAGTTGCTGGGCAAGGCCACCGATCAGGTGGGGGCGGGAGACCTGACGGCACACATCGAAGTGCGTCGGCACGATGAAATCGGTGACATGGCCACGTCCTTGCAGCGCATGCGCGATTCGCTGCGTGACATCGTGGCGCGGGTGCGCCAGTCGGCCGACAGCATTGCCACGGCTTCGGCCGAGATCGCCACGGGCAACGGCGACCTGTCGCGCCGGACCGAACAGCAGGCGGCTGCGCTGGAGCAAACCGCCGCGTCCATGCAGGAAATGACCGATGGGGTGCAACAAAGCGCCAGCCATGCGCAAGAGGCTGCCAATCTGGCCGGGCAGGCCGCTCAGGTGGCCAACCAGGGCGGCGAGGTGGTGGGCCGTGTCGTGCGCACCATGGACGAGATCACGCACAGCAGCCGCAAGATCGCCGACATCATCGGTGTGATCGATGGCATTGCTTTCCAGACCAACATCCTGGCCCTCAACGCCGCGGTGGAGGCCGCCCGGGCAGGGGAGCAAGGACGTGGTTTTGCTGTGGTGGCCGGTGAGGTGCGCAATTTGGCGCAGCGCAGCGCCAACTCGGCCCGCGAAATCAAGAGCCTGATTGCCGATTCGGTGGACAAGGTGGAGCAAGGCAGCCGACTGGTGAACGAGGCAGGCGACACCATGGCCGAGATCGTGCGTCAGGTGAACCACGTCACAAACTTGATCTCGGAGATTCACACCTCGGCCCAGGAACAGACCAGCGGCATCCATCAGGTGAATCTCGCGGTCAACTCGCTGGATCAGGGTACGCAGCAGAACGCGGCCTTGGTCGAGCAAAGTGCGGCCGCGGCGGAAAGCCTGCGCAACCAGGCTGCCGAGCTGATGCAGATGGTGTCGGTGTTCAACGTGGGTCAGGTGCGTTGAGCGTGCCCGGCCTGTGATTGCAGCGCCGGGAGGCGCTGTCCATCGCCCCTGAGGGTGACCTCTTCGGGGTGGGTGGGGTGAGTCTGCGTTTTCGGACAATGCCGTGGTGGACGGCACCATGGGGGTGTCCGTGGCAGCGGAGGTCACCATCGTGGAAGAGGCCGGCTCGGCACGTCGAGTGCCCACGGGCATGGCCCTGTGGCTGGCCTTGCCTGCGGCCTGGTTGACGGGCATTGCGCTCCAGTTGAGTGAGCCGGCTTTGCGCGCCCCGTCGGTGTACCGAGCCGGGGTGTGGGTCGCACTGGCCAGTGTCGTGGCGGGGCTGTGGTGGCAACGTCGAGCGTTCAGGCCACGCTGGTCGCGTTGGGCCTGGGGCCCTGTCATCTTGTTGTTGGCCTGGGGGAGCACGGGGTGGCGGGCGCAAGAGCGTGCGTTGCAGGCGTGGCCCTTGCAGTGGGACGATGTGCCGGTACGGGTTCAGGTGGTGGATTTGCCTCAGCCCATGGCCGGCGGTGGCTGGCGCTTTGACGCACAGCTGCTGGAGGCGCCCGCTCCGCCGCCGGGCGTTCGCTTGCCCGAGCGTGTCCGTTTGTATGCCGATGCGAAGGCGGGCATGGATGGGCTGCGATCGGGACAGGTCTGGTCTTTGCACGCGCGCCTGCATGAACCCGATGGCTTGTCCAATCCAGGTGGCTTCGACGCCACGCGTGGTCTTTTCGAGCAGGGCATTCGCGCCGTCGGCAGTGTGCGCCATCGGTTGGCGAGGCCGGTGAAGGTGAGCGAGCCCTCGGCGCTCTCCGCTGGGTGCATCGACCGCTTTCGCCAGCGCGTCCGGGAGGCCATTGAGGCTCGGGTGGACGACGCCCGTGCGGCAGGCGTGCTCGTGGGTTTGTCGGTAGGGGATCAGTCCGCCATCGAGCGTGCAGACTGGGATGTTTTTCGCCGTACTGGGGTGGCGCACGCCGTCAGCATCAGCGGCACCCACATCGCCATGTTCGGTTGGTTGGTGTCCTGGGTCGTGCGGCGTGTGTGGCCGCGTTGGACAGCAGGTGTGCATGTGCTGCCAGCCCCTTTGGCGGCCAGGGTGTTGGCGGTGTGCGTTTCAGCTGTGTACGCCCTGGTGGCAGGGTGGGGCGTGCCGGCTCAGCGAACAGTGCTGATGATGGCCGTGATGGCCCTGCTGCATGCCGGTGGGCGTCGCTGGCCCTGGCCGCTGGTGTGGCTTCTCGCGGCTGCCTGCATCACGCTGCTGGACCCTTGGGCCTTGTGGCAGCCGGGATTCTGGTTGTCATTCGTGGCGGTGGGCATTCTGATGTCGTCCGGGCGTGAGGAGGCCGTTCCCACGCAGCCTGATGGCGACACCTGGCTTGCCCGAATCAAGGCTGCCTCACAAGAGATGGTGCGCACCCAGTGGCGGGTGACACTGGCCCTGGCCCCGCTCTCACTGGTGTGTTTTCAGGAGGTGTCGCTGGTGGGCATCTTGGCCAATCTGGTGGCCATTCCGGTGTTCACCTTGGGCATCACACCGCTGTCCTTGCTGGGTCTGCTGTGCGCACCCCTGTGGGACTTCGGTGCGCTGCTGGTGCAAATCACCACCGCGGTGTTGGCGCACATGGCCTCCTGGCCGTGGGCGGTGTGGCAGGCCCCGGCTTTGCCGACTTGGTTGCAGGCGCTGTCCGTGGCGGTGGGTGGTCTCTGGGTGCAACCCCTGTCCTGGCGATGGAGGTGGCTGCTCTGGCCGTGTCTGTTGCCCGTGTGCTTGCTGCCTCAGGGGTGGCAAATCGTGCCGCCACCGCGCACGGGGCAGTTCACGGTGATGGCGGTGGACATTGGTCAGGGCACCGCGGTGCTGCTGCGCACAGCTCGCCACACGCTGCTGTTTGACACTGGAGGACGTCTGCCGACAGGCATGGACATGGGCGAGCGGGTGTTGGTGCCACTGCTGCGCAGCCTGGGTGTGCGCGAACTGGACACCCTGATGATCAGCCATGCCGACACGGACCATGTCGGGGGTGCCCGATCCGTCTTGAACGCCATGCCTGTGCACGAACTGCGCAGCACCCTCGACGAAGGGCACGAAGTCCGGCAGTGGCAAAGCCCCGGTCGCCGCACCCGTGTGCCACATGTGCCTTGCGTGGCAGGTCAGCGGTGGCAATGGGATGGTGTGCAGTTCGAGGTCCTGCACCCGGTGGCGGAGCAGGCCGCAGCAGGGCATCGCGTCAAGCCCAACGCGCTGTCCTGCGTGTTGCGGGTGTTCACCGCAGATGCCGATGCGCGCAGCGTACTGCTCACCGGCGACATTGAGGCCGCGCAAGAGCAGGCTTTGCTCGCCCGACAGATGGCGGCACAAACCACAAACGGCGCAGGCGGCACTTTGCGCAGCACGCTGCTGATCGCACCGCACCATGGCAGCAAGACCTCGTCAACCCAACCGTTTCTGGAGGCTGTTCGACCCGTGCAGACCGTGGTGCAGGTGGGACGGCGCAACCGCTACGGTCACCCTGCGCCTGTGGTGATGGCGCGCTATGCGGCGTTGGGCTTACCGATTGTCAGTTCACCAGCGTGTGGGGCTTACCTGTGGCGCAGCGACCAGCGCCCTTCTGCGAAGGCCATCCCGCCACAGGCTGCGACACCCGCATGGCCCGTGTTGGGGCAATGCTGGCGCACCTTGTCTCCGCGCTATTGGGACGGGCATCAGCCAGGAATCAACCCCCCAGCCGCGTCCGCAGGGGCTGAGCCGCTCAATCTTCCTTGAAATGGGTGGCCAGGACCTTGTCGATCCGCTTGCCGTCCATGTCGACAACTTCGAAGCGCCAGCCTTCCCATTCGACCGTGTCGGTGGTTTGAGGCAGGCGACCCAGCAACAGCATCACCATGCCGGCCAGGGTGTTGTAGCGACCGCGATCTTCATCGGGCAGGGCCTTGATGGCGAGGCGGTCTTTCAACTCGGGGATGGGGATGAGTCCATCGACCAGCCAGGTGCCGTCTGCGCGCTGGATGGCCCAGGCATCTTCGGCTTCAGAAGGCGTGAACTCGCCGGTGATGGCTTCCAGCACGTCACGCAGGGTGATCACGCCTTGCACCTCGCCGTACTCGTCCACCACGAACACCATCTGCGTGTCGGAGCCCCTGAAATGCTCCAGCAATTCCATGCCCGAGAGGGTTTCCGGTACAAACACCGCAGGCAGCAGGCCTTCGGCCAGGCTGTTGGCCTGATGCTGCGTCAGCTGGTGCAGCAGTTGCTGGGCCGTGGTCACGCCCACGACGTCGTCAAGCCCGCCTCGGCAAACCGGATAACGCGAGTAGCCATGCTCGGCAATGATGGCCAGGTTGTCGGCCAGCGGCAGCTCAACGTCCAGCCAGGCAATGTCGCTGCGCGGGATCATCATGGAGCCGATCTGGCGCTCATCCAGGCGGAACACGTTGCGCACCATCTGGTGCTCGTGCGCTTCGATCACGCCTGCGTCCAGCCCCTCTTCGAGTTGCGCTGCGATTTCTTCTTCGGTCACGCTGCGGTTGCCGGTATCGCGCACACCCATGAGCCGCAGCATGCCCTCGGTGGTGGCCGCCAGCAGCTTGACGAAGGGCAGGGCCAGCCGTGACAGCCACATCATGGGCTTGGCCACGAGGCGTGCCACGGGCTCGGGGTACATCTGGCCCACGCGCTTGGGCACCAGTTCGCCAAAAATGATGGAGACGAAGGTGATGATGACCACCACCAGACCAGTGGCGGCGATACTGGCTGCGCCCTCCGTGATGGGCAGCCAGGTCAGCAACCACTCTGCCAGGGGGGGGGAGAATGCGGCCTCACCCACGATCCCGTTGAGCACGCCGATGGACGTGATGCCGATCTGGACGGTGGAGAGAAACTGTGTGGGATTGTCGTGCAGGCTCATGGCGGCCACGGCACCGGCATCGCCGGTTTCGGCCATCACCTGCAGTCTGGCTTTGCGGCTGGCAGCCAGGGACATTTCAGACATGGCGAAAATGCCATTGAGCAGAACCAGAAAAATCAGTAGCGCTAAGTCCATAGAGGGCGCCGACAGGGTCGGGCCGGTCGTTTCGATGCGCCAAGCGTAGCAGAATCACGAAATGATCTATTTAGTGGGTGACTTGCAGGGCTGCTGCAAACCGCTGGAGCGCTTGCTTCAGACGATTGATTTTTCGCCGTCGCGCGACCAGTTGTATGTGTTGGGGGATCTCGTGAACCGGGGGCCCGACTCCTTGGGGGTCCTGCAACGTTTGCGCAGCCTGGAGGGGGCGGCGACGTGCTTGCTGGGCAACCACGATCTGCATCTGCTGGCGGTGGCGCATGGGGTGCGCAAGCCTCACCGCAGTGACACGCTGGATCCCATTTTGAATGCGGCCGACCGTGATGACTGGTTGAACTGGTTGCGCCAGCAGAATCTGGCCGTGCATGCGCATGGTTGGCTGATGGTGCATGCCGGCGTGGTGCCACAGTGGGATGCCGCTCAGACGGTGGTTTTGGCTGGGGAGGTGGAAGCCATGCTCCGCAGCCCGGACGTGGGCGCTTTTCTGACCACGATGTATGGCAACGAGCCGGCCCGTTGGGATGAGCGCCTGCAGGGCGTGGACCGCTGGCGTTGTGTGGTCAATAGCCTGACGCGGCTGCGGTTTTGTGCGGCGGACGGCACGATGGAGTTTGCCACCAAGGAGGGGGCGGGTGGCGCGCCCGAGGGCTATCTGCCCTGGTTTGAGGTGCCTGGACGTCGGACCCAAGGCACGCCGGTGGCGTTCGGCCACTGGTCCACCCTGGGCTTGATCAATCGGGACGATCTGCTGGCGCTGGACACCGGATGCATCTGGGGCGGTCATCTGACGGCGGTGCGTGTCGATGGCGCCACGCGCGAGGTGATTCAGATCCCTTGTCCGCAGGCACAGAAGCCGGGCAAGGCTTGATCCGCCACTACAATGCAGGTCATGGGTGTGTGGCCGAGCGGTTTAAGGCACCGGTCTTGAAAACCGGCGAACGTTTGCGCGTTCCGTGAGTTCGAATCTCACCGCACCCGCCAAACAGAAAGCCCAAGTGATTGATTCACTTGGGCTTTTTTGTTTTTGACTTGTGCTGGTATGCCATTTGGTATGCCGTGGTGCGTTGGCTTCTGTAGGACTTTTCTGGTCTTGCTCGGAGCTCAGATTTGGTCGCTGCGTTGTCATGTGAGCTATGACGCAGAAGTGCGAGGCTCGAAGTTGCCACGCCGGACGAAACGGATTAACCGTGGCGACAAGTTTCACCAGCAAAGCCTCAACTCGAAGTAGACGCATACGGTATCCCCGCTCGCGCGGGGGAACCTGCAAGACGCGTGCGTCCTGGCAGGCTTCGCCGGGTCTATCCCCGCTCGCGCGGGGGAACCAAAGCCGAATTCTGGTCCACGTTGCCACCGGAGGGTCTATCCCCGCTCGCGCGGGGGAACCCCCGCCCCGGCATCGGCTCTGCGTGCCTTGCAGGGTCTATCCCCGCTCGCGCGGGGGAACCTGATCAGGCGTCAGGCGCTCGGCCTTGCCTTCGGGTCTATCCCCGCTCGCGCGGGGGAACCCAGCCGTCAGGCATGCCCAATGCGCTGATCAGGGGTCAGCAAGCATTCGTGAGTGAGTGCACGACGCTGCTGCGCAGGCCGCGACCGAGAAGCGGCTGGCTACGAGAGGTGCGCGAAGCAATCGGACGAACACAGCGTCAGCAGGCCGCACGGCTTGGCATTACCGGCTCTGCGGTGCATAAGGCTGAGCAATCAGAGGTCGACGAGAGCATCAGCCTCAAGCAGCTAAGGCGTATGGCTGAGGAGCTTGAATGCGATTTGGTCTATGCCTTGGTGCCGAGAAGGCCGCTTAGCGAGATGGTCGAGGACCAGGCAGAAGCCATCGCGAGGCAAGAAGTGATGGGCGTCGCACACACCATGGCTCTGGAAAATCAGCGTCCGCGCGATGCGTTCCTTGAGAAAGAAATCGAGCGGCGCGCGGCAGAGTTGCTCAGAGGTCGATGGTCCAACCTGTGGCGGTGATGTGCAGGCGCCTATCGCCCTGACGATGGGTCAGGGGAGGGCCTTGCGCAACGCTGGCGTAGAGACATCATCAATGTGGCGGAACGCGGGCGCAATCTTCTCGATTTCGGCTGCAGGGACGCCGAAGTTCTCGAAATAGACACGCCACTCGCGGACGATGCGCCAAATGTCTGCAATCAGCTCGCAGGCTTTGGCGCGCGACAGCGTGAACATCTCGTGTGCTTCCAACGCATTGTCGAGCGTGGCCAAGCGGCCTTGAGGCCCGACGTCCAGATGCAAGTAGCGTTCTGTAGCCAAGCTGGGTCGTGGAAGCACGTCATAGAGTGGACTCAACCGCCAGCCACCCAGTCGCGGCTCGTAGACGAAGCCGTGGTTGCGCAGATGGTCGTCATCGTTTGTGACCAGGATGTTGTAGACCATGCGTTTGAAGAGCTCTGCATTGTCCGAGCGGATGACGCTGGGATGGCAGTACCTGCGTATGGCTTGTGCAAGGTCGGTGTACGCCTTTGTTCGCGACTCGGTTTCATCACACCCGACGAGCGTGAGTCCGCTGACGAAGCCCAGCCGGTGTTCTGCCTTGCCTCGACCCGGTTGCGTGGCCAGAAGGTCGACGTTGACATCGAGTGTCGCGCCTGGTTCAGCCCAGTACCTGTCGAAACGGCGGATGAGCATGACCTTGCGTTCACCCAGTGTGCGTACCTCCACCGGCGGCACGGTCAGTCCTGCTGCAGCGGCCAAACGCAGTGCCGCGCATTCGATGGATGGGATGTCAAAACCATCTTTCCGGCTTGAGAACTTGGCCAACCACAGCACGCCATGCTCGTCACGGACCGAAGCTTTGGGGCGTGCGCCGCCCAGCGCCGTGCCATCAATGAAGATGGCTTCAAGATGAGTCGGTACTGGCAGACCTTCTTCGATGCGCTCGGCCGCATCCATCAGGTATTCCAGTGCGTATTCTGGCGAACGTGACCGACGATTCCGGCCCATCGTGACCGGTTGCACCGTGTGAGGTGTTGCGCGTTCAAATTGTAGGGGTGTCGGTCACGATGGGTCTGAGTCGGGCTCCTTTTTCGTGGGTTTGGGCTTTTGTCGCAGGGACTCACCGGTCAGAGTGAATCGGTGGTTTCGCTGCATCAGGCGATCAAGGATCGCGTCGGCAATCGTGGCGTCACCGACCCAGGCATGCCAGTGTTCAATGGGCAGCTGACTGGTGATGATGGTGGCCTTGCTGGCAGCTCGGTCGTCGATGATCTCCAGCAAGTCAGCGCGGGCCTGGTTGTCCAGCCCAGCCATGCCCCAGTCGTCCAGCAACAGGACATCGGTCTTGGCCAACTGGATGAGCCACTTGCCAAAGGTGCCATTGCCGTGACGGATGCGCAGCTCTTCGCTCAGACGTGGCACACGTTGGTAGAAGGCAGAGCGACCGCGGCGACAGGCGTGCTGGGCCAGCGCACAAGCCAGCCAGGATTTGCCAGCTCCGGTGGGGCCGGTGATCAGCACGCTGTGGCCGCTGTCGATCCAATCACCCAAGGCCAGGCTCATGACAGCCTTGCGATCCAGGCCGCGTCCAGCTCGTGTATCGATGTCCTCAATGGCGGCTTGGGGGTACTTCAGCTTGGCCTCTTTGAGCAGGCGTGCACGCCGCTTGTCGTGGCGCCAATGGAGCTCGCGCTCGACGATCAGAGCCATGCGTTCTTCAAAGCTGACAGCGCTCATGCCGGCCTGCGTCAGTTGCTCATCAAGGGCTGTGAGCATGCCCATCAGCCTGAGTTCACGCAGCTGGTTCAAAGTCGTGTTCATCATCATGGTGCAATCCTGTCTGTTCACTGGTAGTAACCGGGGCCACGAACGTGGGCATGGTGCGGGCTGGTCCAGTCGGTGGCGGTCGTGGCGGGCACCTGATCCCGGCCGTTTGCCAGAATGTCGCTGACGTGCCTGTACTTGACGGTGCCGAGCTCCAGGGCGATGAGGCAAGCGGCTTCCAGTCGGGGCTTGCCGTACTTCTTGGCCAGTGACAGCAGCCCCAGGCAGGCGCGGTAGCCATGCTCGGGATGGCGTCGCTCCTCCAGCAGACGCTGGACGGTGCTGGCACAGGCCACACCAATGGTGCCGCCCCAGTGAATCAGGCGTTCAGGGGTCCACTCCCGATGCGCGCGGTGCGCTGCCGACATGTGCTCCGCCACGGTGGTGAAGCCCCCCTTGTGGAGACAGCGCAGATGAGCGGCAACACGCTGACCACGGTGGACGATCTCCACGCCGCGCGTGGTGATGCGTGCCTCCAGGACCAGCCCGACCAAGGACTGCGGCACGCTGTAGCGATGCCCCTCGATCTCGACGTGGTGATCAATGTGCACGCGCACGGTCTTGTAGGTGGCGAATTCCCAGGGCTGCAGAGGCAAGGCTTGCAGTGCTGGCGCATCCAACTCTGCAAACGTGCTGACTCGGCTGCCAGGCAACCTCTGGAATGCCTTGTTGTTGAGTTGTTCCAGCAGCGGCGCGATGGCCTCGTTGACATCGTCCACGCTCGCAAAGCGTTGGTGGCGCAGTCGCATCAGGATCCAACGCTCGACAACTTGCACGGCAGACTCGACCTTGGCCTTGTCCTGCGGGTGATAGGGCCGCGCCGGTAGCATCGAGGTGCCGTAGTGGCGAGCGAAGTCCTCCACCGTCTCGTTGGCGCGAGGCTCATAGCGGTTGGGGTTGGCAATGAGGGCTTTGGGGTTGTCCGGCACGATGAGCTGGGGCACCCCACCGATGAATGTCAGGGCGCGGGCGCAGCCATCAAGCCAGTCGGCCATGGTCTCGCGCGGTGTGGCACACGCAAAGGTGTAGCTCGAAGCGCCCAGAGCGGCCACGAAGATGTGGGCACGGCTGCCGTCCACCAACTCGATCGTGGGACCTGCAAAGTCGATGAACAGCTTCTCGCCTGCGCGGTGGGTCTGGCGCATCGAGCGTTTGAGTGTCTTGGCGTAGCGGCGGTAGTTCTCGCAGAACTGCGAGTAGGAGTGCGTATGACCGTCCAGGTGCTGCTGGGTGTGCTCCTCCCACAGCAGCATGAGCGTCATGCCCTTGCGGCGCAGTTCTTTGTGAATCTGGGCGTAGTCGGGGTGCACGAAGTGCTGCGGCCGTGGCGGCGGTGCCAGCAGGCGATGCTGCAAAGCGGTCTCGTCCAGGGGCTGGATGGAGTGCCAATCCAGACCTGCGACCGAGGCCAAACCGACGTACTTGGTAACCACGCCTTTGGAGATGCCCAGGGCGGCGGCGATACGCTCGTGCGAGAGCCGAGCATCGAGTTTGAGACGCAGAACGTCCTTGATCTTGCGCATGTGAATCCTTGGTGCAGGCATGCCGGCTCCAGCAAAAAACTGGGCAGGCTAACTGCATTGGGTGAGACAACTTGCGCAACACCATCACGGTGGCATACGACGCCATGCTGGCATCGTGACCGGTGATTCCGGCATCGTGACCGAGATTCCGGTCAGGTGCAAAAATCGGTCACGTTCGACCAGAATGGCCGGTCACGATGAACCAGAATCGGCGGTCACGATCCGCCGGAATCAACGGTCACGTTGGACCGGAATACGCA